>JAYUMN010000162.1:0-9995 GCA_043762595.1 Frankiales bacterium | reverse complement strand
TTGCCGGCTACCGCTATGCGAGCCCCGGCGGCTACGTGATTACACCTCTGCCCAGTGGTCGCGGGACCTTCCGCGGCAGGCCGCTCGTGATCGAGACGGTCTTTGCCCTGGCCCGCGGTGGCCTGGCCCTGCCACCGCCGGCCGGGCCGGTTGGCGGCGCGGTCGGGGCCGAGCTGCGCCGACTGCACGTCGACTCGCTGCTCGTGCCGGGTCAGGAACGCGGGGCCGGCGCGATCGTGAGCTGGCTGACGTCGCTGCTCGGCCGGGGACCCGACGAGATGGCCGGTGGGGTGTCGGCGTGGTACCGCCTGGACCACTGAACGAGGCACCCTGCAGCGATCTTTGCGGTGCCCGGGTACGGCAGTTCACCTGGGTCGGCCGGGCAACCGCCGGTCGGGGTCAGCGCCAACTGTCGGCGCGGCCGACCAACGCCGCTGGGACGCCGGCCACGACGCCCCCGGGGGGGATGTCTCTGGTGACGACGGCGCCGGCCGCCACGACGGCCCCGTCGCCGATCGTCACGCCCTTCAAGACCACCGCCCGGGTGCCGATCCAGACCCGGTCCCCGATCCGCACCGCCGCGGTTTTCCGAAGTTCAACGCCGTCGCGGGTGATCGCGTGGAAGTCGGTGTCGAGCACCTGGACGTCCCAGGAGAAGGTGCAGAATTCGCCGATGGTGATCTCCTGCGCGCACAGCAACTTGGTGCCGAGGCCGTTGATGTTGGTGCCGTGGCCGATCGTGAGCCGGCCGCTGTCGACGACCACCCGGACCCCGCGCTGCAGGCTCACCACCCCGTTGCAGTGCAGGCCGGCCCCTTCACGGACGCGCACCACCGACGTGTCGTGACGGCTGGACAGCCCGAACGATCCGAACCCGATCCGCAGCGCGCCGCCCTCGCGGATGGTGATCCGCCCGGCGCCGTCGAGCACCGTCGGCGAGCCGATCCAGATCGAGCGCCTGGCCAACAGCCGGTGCCGGATCACTCCTGCGTAGAACGCGCGAGCCGAGCTCTCGCGGCCGGGCCGGAGCTCGCGCAGAGCCACTCGGTAGCTGCCGTAGTCGCTGTCGGCCACGCCGCGCAGGTTACCGACGGCGGGGGCATTCGGCGCCGGTAGGATCTGGGCCACTGCTGGACGACCAGGGAGAACCTCGCTGTGACCGCCCCTGCCCGCACCCCCGCTCCCAGCCCAGCGTCGCCGGTGCCCGCCCGGACCGGTCCGGCTGCGGCCCGGCGTACCGAGGTGGAGCAGTTGCACGCCGCCGCAGCCGACGGCCCGATCGACGTCACGGTCGTGCTGCCCTGCTTCAACGAGGTGGGCCACGTCGAGCAGGAGCTGGTCCGGATCGCCGCGGCGTTGGATGCCAGCGGTTACACCTACGACCTAGACGTGTACGACGACTTCTCGACCGACGGGACCCGTGAGCTGCTGCGTGAGCTGGCCGCCGGCGACCGGTTCCCTCGGTTGCGTTACTTCCCGCGGGCCCGCAACGGCGGCTCGGGCACCATCCGGCGGATCGGCTCGCAGCACGCCCGCGGCCGAATCGTGGCCTGGACCGACGCCGACATGACCTACCCGAACGAGCGCATCCCGGAGTTCGTCCGGATCCTCGATGAGGACGGCAGCTACGACCAGGTGGTGGGCGCCCGGACCAGCGAGGAGGGCACCTACAAACTGCTGCGGGTGCCGGCCAAATGGACCATCCGGAAGATCGCCTCCTACCTCACCGGCACGAAGATCCCCGACCTCAACTCAGGACTGCGGACCTTCCGGCGCGAGGTGGCGATCCCCTACCTCCCTCTGCTGCCGGCGGGATTCTCCTGCGTGACGACGTTGACGGTGAGCTTCCTGGCCAACGGCCACGACGTGAAGTACGAGCCGATCGACTACGCCAAGCGGGCCGGGAAGTCCAAGTTCAACTTCGTCAAGGACGCCTACCGCTACATCCTGCAGGTGCTGCGGATGGTCATGTACTTCAATCCGCTCAAGGTGCTCATGCCGATTGCGCTCTACATCCTGGGGTTCGGGTTCCTCAAACTGTTCGTCGACATCGCCCGGTTCGGCTTCCGGGTCCCCGGTTCGACGGTGCTTGTGCTGTTGACCGGGCTACAGATCGCCGCGCTGGCCCTGCTGGCCGACCTCGTCGTGCGTTCGAGGACCCAGAGCAACTAGACCCGGCCCGCCAGCGCACCGCCCCCGCGCCCCGTGCCCGTCGCAAGCCCGTGTCCGAGCACCTGCGCGTGCCCGAGCGCGTGCCCCTGCCCGTGCCCCTGCCCCTGCCCCTGCCCCTGCGCAAAGATCATCTGGGACCACATTGTTGATCTTTGTGCGGTTGCCCGGCGCGAGTGCGCTCTGAGCCGCACAATGATCACCGAGCCGGACGCCTCGCCAATCGGATGATCTTTGGGCAGGTTCGCGTCGCCCGCCTGCACCAGCTAACCGGCTGCCAGCTACCAGCCGATCCCCGCCAGCGAGCCCTCGTCGGGCGTCCCCGGGCGGCGCCGGCGGCGAACCAGCCTGATCGGTACCGTCGCCAGCAGCCCGAGCACGGTCAGCGTGGCGAGCACCGCGCCGTACCCGGTGGCCCGGTCGTCATAGGCGAACACGACCGTGTGGATGCCCGCTGGCACCACGACGCCCCTGAAAGCGTGGTCGACGCGCAGCAGGTCGGCCCGCTGGCCGTCGACGGTGACCGTCCATTGCGGGTACGACGGGTCGGCCAACACCAGCAGGCCCGGGCTGGCCGTCGTCACCTTGTTGATGATCTTTGCGACGCCGGCCAGCGTTGTCGTCACCGTCGGCGCGGCACTGGGCGCCCGCAACCGGCCGATCGGGCGCTCGACCAGGGCGGTCCTGGACAGCCCGAGGCTTGGCAGCGCCGCGAGTCGTTGGTCGGCGTCGGCGACGACACGGGTGTCGTAGACCAGCCGGGCGAGTGGCAGCGCCGGCCGCGACCACACGTCGACGTAGGCGTAGCTGCCGTACTTGCTGAAGCCGTGCGCGGTCAGCACGGCAGCCTCGGCCGGCTCGAGGGGATAGGTGACGAAGTTCCGGACGGCCAGGAAGTCGAGGGTGTCGTAGTTCCACTGCGACGGCGGCTGGGGGTAGTTGCCGACCACGAAGTTCCCGCGGACCCCGAGTCGCCGGTCCATGAACTGCTTGTACGTCGCGAAGGGGACGAGCCCGCCGTCACGGCCGAGCGGGGTTTCCACATGCAGGACCGACTGCTGGTTGAACCGGGCCGCGACCTTGGTCGCCCGCCCGGCCCGGTAGTACTGCGCCTGCTGGCCGAGAATGCCAGCCGGGACGGTGATTTTCTCGGCGTCGTCGGTCATCGCGCGCGGCCCGGCCACCCGGGTGACGTAGCGACCACCGATCGCCTCGAGGGCCGCGAGCGTGGACCCGGAGTCGTCGTAGACGGCATTGGGCGCGACGTCGTGAAACTCCGCGGCCGGGCGGGCGTGTTGCAGCTCGACCGCCGTGACCGACAGCAGGACCAGCGCGGGCAAGGCCCGGGGGACGATCGGGATGCTGGCGACGATGTAGGCGAGGGCGGCCGCGACTGCCGCAAACCCCCAGTTCAACAGCGAGCGCTGGGGGCCGGTGCCGCCCCCGACGGTCAGGGTGAACGCCGTCCCGATGCCGACCACCAGGGCGGCGAGTGCCCCGAGCCGGACCCGGGCCCGGATGGCCCCGACGGCCAGCCCGACCCGTTCACCGAGCAGCGCGTCGAGGCCGAGCGCGGCGCTGGCCGCCAGCCCGAACGTCGACAGCAGCAGGTAGCGCGACGGCACCCGGAAGCCGGCCAGGACGGGCACATTGGCGATCAGGAACCGGGCGACCGGGTCGGTGTTGCCGAGCGCCAGGATGAAGCCGAGCACCGAGATGACCGCCATCCAGATCTGCACCCAGCGCAACCCTTGGCGGCGGGTGGCGAGCCCCAGGGCGGCCAACGCCAGAGCGGCAACCCCTATGTAGCCCACGTTCTCGCCGATCAGCCGGTGGCCGTAGTCAGGCAGCAGGGCGTTGGCCGCGATCCGGCGGGGGAGCGGGAACTGGTCGTGGAAGTCCGCTGATTGTCGGTAGCTCTGGCCCATCAGGAGCAGGGTCGGGAACAGCTGGGCACCGAACAGCAGCACGAAGACCACGACGCCACCGCTGAGCCGTACGCCGCCCCGCACCGCCCGCAAGAGAGCGCCGCGTGCGTCACGGGTGATGCCCGCAAGGGCCCAGCTGACGCCGTACAGCATGACGGCGATGAGGGTGTAGACCCACTCCTCGGGATGGCCGGCGAGGAATTGGAAGCCGATCGCGAGACCGAGCAGGACGACGTGCCGTAGGCGCCCGTCGACCAGGCAGCAATGCGCAGCGAGCAGGACGAGCGGCATGAGCGCGATGGCCTGCAGCTGGTTGGTGAGCACGACGTGCTGCAGCGACATGCCGCCAAAGCCGAAGGCCAGCCCGGCAAGGAGCGCCGACCACAGCCGGGTGCGCAGGGCGTGGCGCGCGTACAGATACATCGACCAGGCACCGAACGCGACGGTCGTTGCGATGACGACCTCGAGAGCGGTTGAGGTCTTCAGGAAGAGAAACGGCGCGTTGCCGGGAAAGAACACTGCGTGCTGGATGTTCGCGGTGTACGGCACACCGCCGTAGGAGTCGCGGGCCCAACTGGGCCAGATGCCACGCTTGAGGTAGTCGGCGCCGCCGGTCCGGTCGGGCGCGATCCCGTTGACCAGCACATCGCCGAAGAAGGTCTGCCTGGGATCGCGCAGTGCCGGGAGGAACCAGTACGTCAGCAGCTGGTAGGCGACGTAGGCGAGGACCGCCTCGCCGACCAGCAGCAGTCGACGCGGTCGGATGGCCGGGTGGTCGTCGGGCGAGGGTTCGGATGGCTCGTCGTCGGTCACGCCCGCCGTCGCGCGACGGCCATGTAGCCAAGGCTGGCCCTGGTCGCCGACCCACGCACGCCGGTGCTGGTGGCCAGCCGACGCCCGGCAGTCTCCTGCGGCCGGGCGAGCAGCCGCCGTAGGACGGGGTTGTCGGTGAGCCGGCCGCGCCGGCCGAGCTTGCTGCCGACCGCGTCCAGCGCCGCCACGGACGCGAGGACGAACAGGTGCGCGGCGAGCAGGGCGCCGCCACCCTTGGCGTCGAGGGTCACGATCTCCAGGCCGTGGCGTTCCAGGATGCCGCCCAGCCCGAAGTGGGTGAACCGGCGGAAGTCGTAGGGCGCCTCGTGGGTCGGGTAAAGGTAGGGCACCGTGACGATGGCGTGTCCCCCGGGACGCAGGACCCGGTGAATCTCGGCGACAGCGCGCTCGGCGTCACCAACGTGCTCGAGTACCTCGGTCACGAACAGCGTGTCAAAGCTCGCGTCGGCGAAGGGCAACTGGTCGGCGAAGCCGACCACGTCGACACCGGGCAGCGGGGCGGCGTCAAGGCAGATGATCTCCTCGACGAGCGGGGCATACCAGTCCCGGAACGGTTGGTTACCGCAACCCGAGTCGAGCAACCGGCCACGCACGTATTGCCTCTGGGCAACCATCCACCGGCCCATCGCCGCACCTGGCAGCAGGCTCAGCGTCGTCGCGCTGTTGCTGTAGGGAATGCCGTCGCGGATGAGCACGGGGCCCTGGCGGTGCCGCAGCCGCTCGTCATCGATCCCAGTTCCGGCCACACCGCGGACCTTAGCAACGCGCCCTGCGTACGCCGGGACGGTCAGCAGAGCCGGGCGGGTGGGACCTTCAGGGGCGGACCGGCCGGATTGCGACCGCTCTTGGACGCCACCCAGATGTAGGTCGGCGCGATGGGGCGCAGCGCCGTGAGTACCGGCGCCGGCAGCGCCGAGAACAGTCGGGGCGCGAGGCGCGGCACGACATCGTCGGCGGCGAAGGCGCCGGCGTCGGCCAAGATGCTGAAGGTGTAGTCGTGAACGGTCAGCCCGCGGACCATCCGGCGCAGACCTGAATAAGTGCGGAACCGCTCGTGATAGACGTCCACCGGGCCGAAGCGGCGCATGTAGGCGTCCGCGGCCGGGGCCGGCAGCCAGGACAGGAACGGGAGTTTGTAGTGCGGCTCGATAACGACCAGTTTGTTGGCCATGCCCAGGTAGAGGAGGCCGTCCGGTGCGAGGACCCGGCGGATGTCGGCCATCACCAGGTCGGCGTCGACGACGTGCTCGTAAATGTGGTTAAACACGATGACGTCGACGCTCGCGTCCGGAAAGGGCAGGGCCTCGCCGTCGGCGCACAGAAACGTGCAGCCAGCATCGCGGGCGGCCCTGGCCCTGGCCAGCCCAGGCGCGTCGATGTCGACGCCGATGGAGGTCGCGCCGGCTCGCAGCGCAGCTTCGGTGAAAAAGCCGAGCGAGCACCCGAGGTCCAGAACCGTGCAGCCGGTGAGATCGTCGGTGCCACGGACATGGGCCAGCACCCGTAGCACTTTGGCGGCCTTTTGCTGCCGCCCCGTCTCGTTGAGCATTTTGGTCTGCAACTCGCTATAGGCAAGCTGCCTCGAGCGCTGCGGCCTCATGGGTGTCCCGATGGCGAGGGAGGGTCGCCCGCGATCCGGATCCTCGTCACGGAGCGGACCCTAGCAACGGACCGCTGTCTTACCGACGTTGGCGGCGCCGCCCGCCCCTGAGCTGCTGCCCGGTGGTGGTCAGCGCCCGGCCGGCCCGGGGCCGGGCCGGTGCGAGGCGCACCCCGGCGGTCTCGAGCAGTCGGCCGACCAGCGGCAGAACGAGGGCGAAGACCAACCAGCGACGTAGGCGACCGGAGAACAAAGCGAGCATGGTGAGCAGATACCCAGCAACTCGCCGGCCATCCCCGGCTGCCCGGTTTCCCCGGCCCAGGGTGTGGTGGAGCTGCCGAAGGCCGCGGGTCAGGCGGTCGGGTCGCCGTGGCGGCGTACCTCGGACCAGGCCGCGGCGATGCCGTCGACAAGTGGGGTCGAGGGACGCCAGTCGAGCACCGAGTCGGCGAGTGAGACGTCGAGCCAGGTGCGGGGTACGTCGAACGACCGGCGGGGCTCGACGACCAGCCGCAGCGCCGGGTCCTCGACCATCGTCAGGACGGTCTCGGCGAGCTTGCGCAGCGTCGTCGGATACCCCGAGCCGACGTTGAGCACCGGTGGCAGCGGCCCGCCGCAATCGTCGACCGCGACCATGGCGGCGACGATGTCGTCGACGAACAGGTAGTCACGCGTCGTGTCGGGATCGCCGAACAGCCGGATGTCCTCGCCGCGCCGGGCCGCCCGCAGCCAGTGCGCGATAACACCCTGCCCACTCGCGACCGGCTGCCCCGGCCCGTAGGCGTTCGACACCCGCAACGTCACCGAGCGGGGGAGCGCGGCTGCGGCGAGCGACGACTCGAGCGCGAGCTTGGCGCTGCCATAGGCCGACAGGGGCCGGGTCGGCGCTGTCTCGGCGTACGGCGGGGCGGTGTCCGGGTCATAGACTGTGCCGCCCGAGCTGAGCAGGACGACGGCTGGGGGCGCTGGGAGCCCGCGCACCGCGTGCAGGAAGGCGTCGAAGGCGGCCCGGTCCTCGGCCACCTTCTGCGGCTGCTGCTCGGCGATCTGCGGGTTGATCTGCGTGGCCAGCCAGAAAACCGTGCGTGCCGAGACGAGTCCGGGAGCGGCCGCGCCGTCGGGACCGAGGAAGGGGACCGACCGGGTGTATGTCGAGACTTCCCTGGCCGAGCGTCGCAGGGCCTCGACGAGGGCGCGGCCGAGAAACCCGGCGGCGCCGACGACTGCCACTGGTCGGGGCATGGGCGTCCTTTCGTGAGCAGACCGCGCCTGCTCGTGCTGGCCTCGACGTTCCCCGCGACGCGCGGTGACGGGACGCCCGGGTTCGTGCGCGACCTCGCGGGCGTCCAGGCTATCGAGTTCGACACGGTCGTCCTGGTGCCGCGGGTGCCCGGTGCCGTGCGCGAAGAGATCGCCGATGATGGCCGTGGGGGGCGGTTCAGGATCGTGCGGTTCAGCTACTTCCCGCGCCGCTTCGAAGATCTCGCCTACGGTGCCATCATCGAGAACCTGCGGGCGAAGCCCTGGCGGCTCATCCAGGTGCCCTGCTTCCTGCTGTGCGAGGCGCTCGCACTACGACGGCTCCTGCGCACCCACCGGCCCGATGTCGTCCACGTCCACTGGATCGTGCCGCAGGGCGTCGTCGCTCTCCTGGTGGCCCGCCGGGTGCCCTGGCTCGTGACGACCCTCGGCGGCGACGTCTACGCGCTCCGGGATCCCGTCAGCCGGTGGCTCAAGCGGGCCGTGCTGCGCCGTGCGGTGGCGGTCACCACGATGAACCTCGACATGCGGCGGCGACTGCTGGAGCTGGGCTCGCCGGTCGGCCGCACGCTCGTCCTGCCGATGGGCGCCGACGTGGACGGCATCCGGGCGAGCGGCGCCGGGGTCGCCCGGCAGCCGGGCCGGCTGCTGTTCGTCGGCCGGCTGGTGGAGAAAAAGGGGCTCGCGGTGCTGCTCGAGGCGCTGCGCTCTGTGCCCGGGGGGTGGTCGCTCGACGTGGTCGGCGACGGCCCGCTGCGCGGCGAGCTCGAGGCCCGGGCAACCGGCCTGCCGGTGCGCTTTTTGGGCCAGGCGGCCAAAGACGACCTGGCCCGGGCCTATGCCGGTAGCGAGCTGGTCGTCGCGCCGAGTGTGCCGGCGGCCTCGGGTGACCAGGACGGGCTGCCGGTAGCCCTGCTCGAGGCGATGTCAGCCGGCTGCCCGGTCGTCGCGAGCCGGATCGCCGGCATCGACGAGGCGGTCGTCGACGGCCAGACCGGCCTCCTGGTGCCGCCCGGCGATGCCGCCGCCCTGGCCGCGGCCCTGACCCGGTTGCTCGGCGACCCCGATCTGCGGGACCGGCTCGGCGCCGCCGCCTCGGCCCGGGCCGATGGCTACTCGGTGGCCGCGCTCGGCCGCCGGTACACCGACCTGCTGCTGGGTATTGCGGCCGGTCGTGGCTGAACCGGCCGGCGTTGCTGGCCCGCTGCTCCGTCGCACGCCGCAACAGCAGCTGCTCCGGTTGGTCAAGCTGGGCCTGGTCGTGGTGGCGGTGACCCTCGGCGTGCGGGCAGTCGGGGGGCGGTTGGGGGAGGTTTCGGGGCATCTGGGCGACCTGACCCTCGGCTGGACGGTTGTCGCGGTCGGCACCTCGCTCGTCGGGCAGGGGGTCATCGCCCTGGTCTGGCGGGAGGTGCTGGCTGATTTGGGCAGCCCGCTCCCGACCCTGACCGGCTGCCGGGTCTTCCTGCTTGCCCAGCTCGGCAAGTACATCCCCGGCAGCGTCTTCGCAGTCGCCGGGCAGATGGAGCTGGCCAAGCGCTACCAGATCCCGCGGCAGCGGTCGGCGGCGGCCGGCGTCGTGACATTGGTGCTCAACATCGCGGTCGGCGGCATCGTGGCGATCTGCGCGCTGCCGCTGCTGCCGGACCGGCTCGCCGCTCGGTTCCTGCCCGCGCTGCTGCTGCTGCCGCTCGCCGGGTTGCTGCACCCGAGGGTCTTCACCTCGATGCTCAACCGGGCCCTGCGCCTGATCAGGCGACCGCCGCTGGAGCAACCGCTGACCGGACGCGGCGTCGCCCGGGCTTCGGGGTGGTGCGTGGCGAGCTGGGTGTTGCTGGGCCTACACATCTGGGCGCTGTGCCGCGACGTCGGGGCCAGTGCGCCGGTGCTCGCGCTCGGCATCACCGGCTTCGCCGCTGCCTGGTTGGTTGGCTTCGTGGTGGTCTTCGCGCCGGCCGGTTTCGGCCCCCGGGAAGGGGTCCTCGTCGCGGTCCTGGCCGGGTCGCTGGTCGGCGGCGCGGGCGCGGCGCTGGTCGTCGCGGCCCTGTCCCGGCTGCTGCTCGTGCTCGGCGACGGCCTGCTCGCGGTGCTCGCGCTGGGGGTCGGTCGGTCCCCGGAGCGGCACCTCGCGCACGAGCGGGGGCTTGTGTGACTGGTGGGACTGCTGGGACAGTCTCGATCAAGGCTCAGGGGTGAGCTGCCGA
>JAYUMN010000161.1:0-4888 GCA_043762595.1 Frankiales bacterium | reverse complement strand
GCCACCAGCACCTCTGTCGTCAGCACCAGGGCGGCGATCGACGCGGCGCTGCGCAACGCCGAGCGGGTCACCTTGGCCGGGTCGATGACGCCCTGCTCCATCAGCAGGCCGTACTCACCCGTCAGGGCATTCAAGCCCCAACCAGGCGCACCAGCGCGGACCTTCATCACCACCTCGTCACCATCGAACCCGGCATTCCAGGCGATGCAGCGCAGCGGCTCGGCGAGCGACTCCCGGACGATGGCCGCACCGATCGCGACGTCGCCGGTGAGCGGCAGGTTGTCCAGGACATGCTCAGCCTGGACCAGGGCAGTACCGCCGCCGGCAACGATGCCCTCCTCGACCGCAGCCCGCGTCGCCGACAGCGCATCGTCGACCCGATGCTGCTTCTCGGTGAGCTCGACGGTGGTGGCTGCGCCGACCCGGATCACGGCGACGCCGCCGGAGAGCTTGGCGAGCCGGTCCTGGATCCGGTCTTTGTCCCGGTCCATCTCCGACCGCTCGTACTCCACCTTGAGTTGCGCGATGCGTTGGTTGATCTGGTCCGGGGTACCGGCACCGTCGATAATCGTTGTGGTGCTCTCGGTCACGGTGACCCGACGAGCCCGGCCCAGCGCCTCCAATGGCATCTCCTCGAGGGTCAAACCCGCCTCGGAGCTGACCACCCGGCCGGCCGTCAGCGTTCCGATGTCCTCGAGCTCGGCCAACCGTCGGTGGCCGAAGCCGGGCGCAGTCACCGCGACCGACTGGAAGGTGCCGTGCACCGTGTTGGTGACCAGCATCCCGAGCGCTCCACCGTCGACGTTCTCGGCCACGATCAGCAACGGGCGGCGGGCCTTCATCACCTTTTCGAGCAAGGGCATCAGCGTCTGGACCTGACTAATCTTCTCCGGTGTCAGCAGAATGTAGACATCGTCGTAGACCGCCTCCATCCGGGCCTGATCAGTGACCATGTACGGCGAGATGTAGCCGCGGTCGAACTGCAGGCCTTCGACGAAGTCGAGTTCGAGGTCGACGGTGGGCGACTCCTCCACCGTCACGATGCCCTCGCGGCCAACTCGGTGCATCGCTTCGGCGATGACGTCGCCGATGGCCGTGTCGTTGTTGGCCGAGATGCCTGCGACATGCGCGAGCTGCTCCTTGGTGGTCACCTCCACCGACTGCCGGCGGATCTCGGCGCCGACCAGCTCAACGGCCTGCTCGATGCCGCGCTTGAGCTGGATCGGGTTGGCGCCGGCCTCGACGGCCCGCATCCCCCGCGACACCATCTTCTGGGCGAGCACGGTGGCGGTCGTCGTGCCGTCGCCGGCCACCTCATTGGTCTTGGTGGCGACCTCCTTGACGAGCTGCGCGCCCATGTTGTCGAAGGGGTCCGACAGGTGGATCTCGCGGGCGATCGTCACGCCGTCATTCGTAATCGTCGGAGGGCCGGTCAGCTTCTCCAGCACGACATTTCGGCCCTTCGGCCCGAGCGTCACTTTCACCGCGCTCGCAAGCACGTCCACGCCGGTCTCGAGGTGACGGCGGGCTGCCGGCCCCAATCGGAACACCTTCGCCATGCGAATTCTCCTTGTTCGGTTTCCGAGCACACACCTGCTGCGGACGCCTGGGACAGTCCGGTCCGTGGTGTGACGGACCGGACCGCCCCAGACGGGTCAGGCGATCAGCTGACCGCGACGAGGTCGAAGCCGATGTACTCCGCTGCGTCCTCGGGGTTCGCGAACAGCAGCATGCGGTCGTCCAGGTGCACCATCCGGCCGTAGTGCGTCGACATGACCTCCTCGAACGCCGACTCGTCGAATTCGATGCCGGTGGCCTCAGCGAGCTCGTCGTAGTCGAAATCCATCTTGGTCTTGCCGTCGACACGGATCATCGCCGGCAGGACGCGGATGACGACATCCTTCTTGCGCCCCATCACCTCGGCGACGACTTGGCCGACCTGGTTGTTCATCAGCGTCACACCGCACTCGTTCGACCTGCTGCGGTCGGCTGCACCGAATTCCGCGCTCATGCGCCCAGCTCCTTGGTCTCGAGGCCCAGCTCGGTCAGCAGCGCCGAGGTGCGCGTGACCGCATTACTCAGTGACGTTTCGAACGTCACGACCTTCTCGGTGGGCTGCGACCAGATTGGCTGCAGCAGCCGCACGGCGGCCAGCACCTCCGGGACGTAGGCGTCGAGCCAACCGTTGATCGTGGCGACGTTGGCCGGGCCGTGCTCGCCGTCGTTGACGAGCATCGACACGAGGGCCTTGGTGTAGCGCAGGTCGCGGACGAAGTCGTTCTCACCGGCACCGATGATCACTGGCGTGACATA
This sequence comes from Frankiales bacterium, assembly GCA_043762595.1. Classification (GTDB taxonomy): domain Bacteria; phylum Actinomycetota; class Actinomycetes; order Mycobacteriales; family SCTD01; genus JAYSQK01. The sequence continues at coordinate 2,575 of JAYUMN010000161.1, read as the reverse complement.
GTCACCGTTGACGGCCGCTAGCTGCTGGACGAACCCGCTGCGGAACGTCTCGCCCACGAGCGGCTCGAACACCAGGTTGGTCAAGATGACCGCCTTGGCCCAGTCATCGATCGCGGTCAGCCCCTCAACGGTGCGCCGCACCCCCTGCCACGCCGGGTCGCTGTTCCAGGTCTCGATGTGGGCCTTGTCGTCGAAGGTCTCCAGCTCGTCGCCGACCTCGAGGTTGTAAAGAACGAGGTCCTGGGCGAACCGCAGGCGGTGAACAGAGTTCACGCAGATGGCGTTGTTGAGCATGTTCGTCGGAGCATTGCGCTGGGCCGGCACGAACACGTGCATGCCCAGACCCTGCTCGATGTGCATCCAGGCGCCGACGTGCTGCGCCACGACCTTGGTCCACGAGGCGTTCCAGCCGGCGTAGGCGCCGGCGGACTTGGCGTTTTCCAGGTTCTGGGCGATCTGCCGCACGATGTTCGCGTTGTTGCGGAAGATCGTCTGCTCCCACTCCTCATTGGGGTCGCGGAACTGGTGCCAGTCACTGGACTTCAGCGCGGTCCAGTCCTTGGGGTAGCCGCCGGGACCGTCGGCGAAGCCGTACAGCCAGCCCTGCGTCAGGTGCCGCTCGGGGTCGACCTGGACGTCGAAGGTGACGTCCTCGTAGGTCGTGGCCCGAAGCTTGGCCGGGGTGAAGTAGTTGTAGCTCCGACTGGTCGAGCTGGGGAACTCGAGCGCTCCCGCCTCGGAATCGGTGAAGACGGTCTTGGGAACGCTGCGCACTGTCGGCGCTTTGGTCCTGGTTGCCACGGTGTGTCCCTCCTGACGCCTCGCGCGACGGTCGCGCTGCGGCTCCTGCGTCGTGCTGCCTGCCGTGCCACTCCGGTCGGCTACTCCTCCGAACCGGCTGTGGTCGTGAATTTGTCGAAGAAGATCCGCTTCTCGTCGGCCCCCTTGGCCACCAAGACGGCAATCGCAGCGTCGATCATCGGTGGTGGTCCGCACAGGTACAGGTCGGCGTCGGCGAGGTCGCCCTCGCTCCGGTCCAGGACATCAGTGACGAAACCGGTCTCACCGGTCCAGCCGCTGTCCGGGAGATCGTGGGACAGCGCCGGCACGAAGGACAAACTCGGCAGGCGGCCCCCGAGGGCGGCGAGCTCGGCGAGATGGAACAGGTCCGCCTCGGTCCTGGCGCCGTAGTAATAGGTGGCTGGCCGGTCGATGCCCTGTTCGGCCATCGAGGTGAGCAGCGAAATGATCGGGGCCATCCCGGCACCACCACCGATGAAGATCAAGCGGGCGGCCGACTCGCGCAGGACAAAGGTGCCGTACGGCCCCTTGACCGCGAGCTCCTGCCCGACCGGCAGCCCCTCCTCCAGCAAACCGGAGAAATGGCCACCGGGGTAGCACTTGATGAAGAACTCGAGCTCGTTGTCCGTCGTCGGTGTGTTGGCCATCGAGAACGACCGGTGGGCCGTCGTGCCGGGGATGGTGATGTCGACGTACTGGCCAGGCAGGAAGGCGACCGCGCGCGGCTCGACCAGATCGAGGACCAAGCGGCGGATGTCGTGCGTCAGGGCCTCGTTGACCCGCACCGTCGTGACGAGCTGCTGGATAGGGATGCCGGACTTCAGCATCTCCTCGTCGTAGTTGATGAGCTCGATCTGCAGGTCGCTATAGGCGTGCGTGCGACACAGCAGGACGTAGCCCTCCTCGGACTCGTAGTCGGCCAAGGCGAAGGTGGAGTACTTCTCCATGTCGATGTCGCCCTCGATGAGGAACGACTTGCAGGCCGAGCACTGGCCTTCCTTGCAGCCGTGCATAAGCATGACGCCCTGCCGGAAGGCCCCGTCCAGGACCGTCTCGTCCTCTTCGACCTCAATCTCGAGCCCGACGGGGTCGAAATGCACCCGATGCGTTCCACTCACCTTGTCCCGCCTCTCCTCACACCTGGGGTTGCTGGGGTCGGACGCGCTCCTGGCTGCCACCGCAGTGCGGCGGCAGCCAGGAGCGGACGTGACTAGGCGCCGACGGGCTTGGCGGGGCGGCCGGCCGGGCCACCGCGCCGGTATTCGGCGATGTGGGCGATGCGCTCCTCGGGAGACATCTTGTTCAGCGCGACGTTGGGGCTGCCCAACGTGATGCCCTTGACGTCGTCCAGCGTCCACAGCTTCTTGGGCTGGTCGAGGTCCAGGTGCGGCTGCGGGATGAGCGTCTTACCGTCGTCACGGACGTAACCAAGGTCGGTCATGATGTCCTTGAGGTCCATGCCGTCGTAGGCGGTCTCCCATTCGCGCTTACCGGTGAGACGGCCCATGGACGGGGTCTGCCGGCCTTCGTACTCGGGCCGGAACGCCGTGATGTCGGTCCAGGCACATGTCTCCGAGCAGTACGTGCGCGCCTGGCCGTCCACCTCCTCCATGACGATGTCCTCACGGATGAGGCACGGCACCATGCAGGTCCAGCACCGGTGCGGGTACTGGTAGTCGACGTTCTCGAACGCGATCGGCTTGTGGCTGTTCGGGTACTTGAGCCGGTTGTAGTTCTCCCACCACTTGCCGTACTTGTTGTACCAGCCTGGGTA
>JAYUMN010000160.1:0-7188 GCA_043762595.1 Frankiales bacterium | reverse complement strand
CATCAGCCCCGCTGGCGACACCGCCGTCTTCAGCCACCGGGTACGTACCGTGGTGGAGACCCGGGCCGGTCAGGAGACCGTCGCGGAACGCGAAACGATCGTTTTCGTCCGAGACGCGACCAAGTGGTGGGCGGTCCACGAGCATCTCTCGCCAGATCCTGCGCGCGAGGGGGTTGCCGACGAGGCGAGCGTGACCGAGTAGGACGGTCGTGGCACGTCACGGCTGCGCGACCAGCGGCTCGAAGCCCGGCGCAAACCACGGCCACGGCCGGGCCCGCTCCCACCTCGCGGCCAGGTCCAGGAGCAGGTCGTCGCGAAAGCGAGGGCCGGTCAGCAGCAGTCCGAACGGCAGGCCGTCGGGCAGCGCCCCGGCGGGCAGCGAAACCGACGGATGCCCGGTGATGTTCTGCAGGCAGGTGTTCAGCGCGTCCGCGGGGGTCCCGGCGACGTCGGCGCCCAACATCCTCCCGTCCGCGTGCTGCGCCGTCATGGTCACGGTCGGGGTGACCAGCACCCCGTCCGCCCCGAGCAGCAGATCGAGGTGACGTACGTGCTCGAAGCGCCGGCGGCGTGCGTCCAAGTAGTCGGCCAAGGTCGTCTGCAGGCCCACCTGCATCTGCGCCAGCAGCACCGGATCGAAGTCGTCGGCGCGCTCGTCCAGGAGGGCGCGGCCGATCTGGTGCGCCTGCTCCGTACAGCACAGGGTGAACCAGTCCCGATCGGCGTTGCCGGCGGGCGTGACGCGGGCTGGCTCCACCAGCTCGACGGCGAGCCCCAACTCACTCTCCAAGACGGCCAGTGCCTCATCGAAGGCCGCCTGCAGGGCCGGGTCCAGTGGGCCCCAGTCGGACGTGCGGATCGACGCGAACACCCGCCGGAGCTCCCCCGGCGGTCCGGGCGCCCAGCCCGGCAGAGCGCTTGGATCACCGACGGCGGGGCCCTTCTCGAGCCCGAGCAGCAGCCGGACGTCGGCCACTGAGTGCCCCATCGGCCCGTCGGTCGACAGATCCATCCAGGACGGCACCGGAGACCGGCCAATGATGCCGTTCGTAGGCTTCAGCCCGACCAGTCCGCAGAACGCAGCCGGGATCCTTGCGGACCCCCCGCCGTCGGTCGCCGTGGCGAGCGGCACCATCCCGGCCGACAAGGCAGCTGCCGAACCGCCGCTTGACCCCCCGGGTGAGTACCGAAGGTCCCAGGGATTGCGGGTCGACCCGAACAGCCGGTTCGACGTGTAGGCCTCGAAGGCGCACTCCGGCAGGTTCGTCTTGCCGATGACGATCGCACCTGCCGCCCGAAGGCGGCCTGGCACGAGCCCGTCCGTGGGCGCCGGCGGGGTGTCAGCGTAAACGAGTGACCCCTGGGTCGTGATCATCCCGGCGACGTCCTCGAGATCCTTGACCAGCAGTGGAAGGCCGGCCAGCGGACCGAGCACCTGCCCGGCTGCGAGTCGTCGGTCCTGGTCGGCTGCCTCCGCCAATGCCTGTTCAGCGCGCAGCGCCACGACCGCACCGAGACGTGGGTTTCCCACCTCGACAAGCGTCAGCGCGCGCTCAACCATCTCGACACAGGAGGCGTTTCGGGCCCGGACGAGCTGGGCGACCTGCTCGATCACAGCGGGGCTCCTCTCAGGACCGGACGCCCACGGCGAGCAGTTCCTCGGCCTCCGAGCGTTCGAGGGCGATCTCCGCGTCCAGGTCGATGGACCGCCCGAGCACGTAGTAGAGGATGCCCGCGACCGGCAGCCCGATGAACAGCGAGATGTCGGCGCCGTCGAGGGCCTTGGCGGCGAATCCGGTGAACAGGCCGGTGCTGAAGAACGGAGCCATCGCGAGGAAGCCGACGGTGTAGGACGTGATCCCCCGCCAGCCCCAGCGGCCGTAGAGACCCCGCGGGTTGAAGATCTCGGCGATCGCGTAGTGCCCACGGCGGACCAGGTAGTAGTCGACCAGGTTGACCGCTGTCCACGGGATGAAGAAATACAGGATCAGTAGCAGGAAGTTCTCGAAGTTGGCGAGGAAGTCCGCGGACGCGACCAGCGCACCGACGAGCGACAGCGCCGCCGTCATGAAGATCGTGGCCACGCGGACGCCGAGGGTCGCCGTCACTGGCCGGATGGAGTCGATCGCGCTGATCAGCGTCAGGGACCCGCCGTACATGTTGATAGCCATGACCGAGATGAGGCCGACCGCCGAGAAGATCAGAACGACGGCCCCGAACCCGCTGAACACCTTGTCGCCGGCAATGTTGATCGCCTTCACCGCGTCGAAGGTGTCCCCCGTCTTGATGGCGGCGGCCAGCACCGTGCCGAGGCACATCAGCCAGATGGCACCGAGGGCCGAGCCCCAGTACGTCCACTGAAAGGTGCGCCGAACCGTCACGTCCGGGGGGAGGTACCGCGAGTAGTCCGAGACGTACGGGGCCCAGCTGATCTGGTAGCCGGCGACGATCCCGAACTGCACGAGGAACGGCGTCCAGTGGAAGTCCGAGAGGTTCATCGAACCTGCCGGGAAGTGCAGCGTGGCCAACGCGCCAACCGTGAAGATCCCGAAGATCGCGATGAATCCATAGGCGAGATAACGCTCGAACCGGTGGATGAAGTCGTAGCCGACGAGCGCGACCACGAGCGCGGCAACCGTGACGACGACGAACCACAGCTTGTCGCTGCCATGCACCGTCGTCTTGAGCGCCTGCCCCGCCAGGATGCTGTTGAAGATGTTGAAGCCGAAGTACTGCACGTAGACGAACAGCCAAATCAGCAGCGCGCCGACATAACCGAACTGCGGCCGTGACTGGATCATCTGAGGCAGCCCGAGCTGCGGTCCCTGCGCGGAATGGAACGCCATGAAGAAGGTCCCGACCAAAGCGCCCAGTACGATCGAGATCAGCGACCACACGAGGTTGCCGCCGCTCGTGATGCTGATGAGACCGACTGCCAGCGTCGCGATCTGGGCGTTGCTCATGAACCACAGCGGTCCCAGGTGCCAGAGCTTGCCGTGCCGCTCGCTGAGCGGGACGTAGTCGATGGAACGGACCTCGATCCCCCCGACGCGGGGGGACTCCTGAGCTGGGACTGTCGACATGCCGCTCCTTCGAAATCGCGGAGGAATCAGGAGGCGAGTGCGGTGCTGAGCGGGACGTACTCGATGTCGAGGGCGTCTGCGACGGGCCGGTAGACGACGTGCCCGTCCCAGGTGTTCAGGCCCTTGGCCAGTTCCTCATCGCCTCGCAGGGCGTCGCGCCAACCCCGGTCAGCGAGCTCGACGACGTACGGGAGCGTCACGTTGGTCAGTGCGTACGTGGAGGTGTGCGGCACAGCTCCGGGCATGTTGGCGACGCAGTAGAACATCGACTTGTGCACCCGGTAGGTCGGGTCATCGTGCGTGGTCGGATGCGAGTCCTCAAAGCAGCCGCCCTGGTCGATGCTGATGTCGACCAGCACGCTGCCCGGCTTCATCCGTGACACCAGGTCGTTGGTGACCAGCGTGGGAGCCTTGGCACCGGCCACGAGCACCGCCCCGATGACCAGATCGGCTTCCAGCACGGCCCGCTCGATCTCGTAGGTGTTTGACGTCACCGTCTTCATGTGTCCTTGGTAGATGCGGTCGACCTCGCGCAGCCGGGCGACGTTGCGGTCAAGGAGCAGCACCTCGGCCTGCATGCCGAGGGCGATGGCCGCGGCGTTCAGACCGGAGACGCCGGCCCCGATCACGACGACCTTGCCGGCGTGCACACCCGACACCCCGCCGAGCAACACCCCGCGGCCGCCCTCCGCACGCAGCAGCGCCTGGGCGCCGACCTGCGGTGCCAACCGGCCGGCCACCTCAGACATCGGGGCGAGCAGCGGGAGCGAACGGTCGGCGAGCTCCACCGTCTCGTACGCGATGCCGGTCACCTGCCGCTCGAGCAGCGCGGTGGCGCACTCGCGCCCGGCCGCCAGGTGCAGATAGGTGAACAGCACCTGCCCCGGCTGCATCCGGTGGAACTCCTGGGCGATCGGCTCCTTCACCTTCAGCACCAGCTGGGAGCTGCCCCAGACCTCGTCCGCGGACGCCAGCACCTCGGCGCCCGCCGCCAGGAAGTCCTCGTCGGTGATGGAAGAACCGAGCCCGGCCTCGGTCTCGACGGCCACCTCGTGACCGTGACGTACGAGCTCCTGTACGCCGGACGGAGTGATGGCGACGCGGTACTCCCGGTTCTTGATCTCTCGGGGGATGCCGACCTTCACCGGTGCGCTCCTTCTGTCAGGTCGTGACGGTGGATGGGGTGGCTCACGTCAGCGCTGCTTTCATGGTGCTCACGATCAGGTCGACGTCGTCGTCATCGATCACCAGCGGGGGACAGATCGCCAAGGTCCACGGCGCGATCGGTCGCACGACGACGCCGTCGTCCAACATGCGGTCGCGCACGGCCACCGGGTCGCTGCCCTCGGTCAGGCTGACGCCCCACAGCGCCCCGACGCCACGGACATCGGTCAGCAGGCCGGCGTCCTTCAGCCCGGTGAGTCCGGCTTCCAAGCGCTCGCCGATAGCGGTCGCCCTCGCGAGAAGGCCCTCCCGCTCGGTGATGTCGAGGCAGACCAGTGCGGCCGCGCAGGCGGCGGCGTGGCCCGAGTAGGTGTAGCCGTGCCGCAGCACGAACGCTGGGTCGGCGCTGAGTGCCTCGTGCACCGCCGGGCCGACGAGGACGCCACCCAAGGGGACGTAGCCGCTGCTGACACCCTTAGCGAAGGTCGTCAGGTCTGCCTGCACCCCGAAGTGCGACCCCGCAAAGATCGACCCCAGGCGGCCGAAGCCGCAGATGACCTCATCCAGCACCAGGTGGGCGCCGTGCTCGTCACACAGCGCCCGGAGCCCCTGGAGGTAGCCGGGTACCGGCGGCCAGACGCCGCCCGCCCCGATGACTGGCTCGGCAAACACGGCCGCCACTCGGCCAGGGTTCTGCTCGAATACCTGCCGTACGCCGTCGAGGTCGTCCTTGTCGATCTGCACAACATCGGCCATGCCCGTGCCGAAGTGCTTGCGATTGAGAGGAAGTCCGGTGAGGGCCATCGCGCCGTACGTCACACCGTGGTAGCTGGGGTGCCGGCTGATGACGATCGTCCGCTCCGGGTGGCCGGCCTGGGCATGCGCGACACGCGACAGCTTGAGAGCCGTATCGACGGCCTCAGAGCCGCCGCTGGTGAGGAACACCCGGCTGCCCGGCACGGGAGCGAGCGCGACGAGTCGCGCTGCGAGCTCCTCCGCCCGCGGGTTGACGAAGCGCTCAAACAGGTGGTAGTTCTCGAGCTCGGCGATCTGGTCTGCGACGGCCCGGGCGATCTCGGTCCGACCGTGGCCGACGTTGCAATACCAGAGCGACGCCATGGCGTCGACGTAGCGCTTGCCATGGTCGTCGAAGACCAGCGCGCCCTCTCCGCGGACGATGCGCGTGAAGGACGAGGCGGCTGCCGCGGGCTTGGCGAAGGGGTGGAGCAGCGGACCAGGGCCCGCCGCAGGTGTCAGGGCAACGGTGGGCTGGGGAGCGGTCGTGGTCATGGTTTCCCTCGAAGGTCGGGCGCGGCGTCAGAGACGCGCAGTGATCAGTGGGCTGCCGGAGCGGGCGTCCTCGCGGACGTTCTCCTGGGGGCGCAGGATCACCAGGTACAGCAGCCCCGTGGCGAAGACGATGGCCACCGAGAGGGGCACCAGCCAGTGGTCGAAGAAGCTCGTGCCCGCGCCGCCCTTCACGGACAGGATGACGATCGCCGCCACGCCGTAGACCAGTGCCGCGATGGTGACGGGCCAGCCCCAGCGCCCGAGCGTGAAAGCCCCGGCCGGCTTCCACCCGCGGGCCCGGCCGATGAGCGAGCTGAGCACCACGCTCTGGAAGCCGACATAGATGCCGACCGCGGCGAAAGTGATGATTTTCGTGACAGTCGCCGACGGGAGCAGCGTGATGAGGGCGGGGATGACCGTCGCCACCGCGACCGCGCCGATCGGCATGTGGAAGCGGGGATGGAGCGTCGAGAGCGCCCTCGCCCCGACGATCATCCCGTCGCGCGCATAGCTGTAGACCAGACGGGCCGTGGCGCCCTGGATCGCCACCGTGCACGAGACGAAGCCGATCACGATGAGGGCGAGCACGAACGTCGTCCCGGCGGCGCCGAGGGCCTCGTTCAGCACACCGCCGATGGGGTCGGCGTCCTTACCGCTGACGACGGCTCCGAGGTCCTTGACGGACAGGAGCAGCCCGAGGGAGAGCAAGACGGTCGCGAAGGCCCCCACCGCCATCGTCATGATCATGGCTCGCGGGATCTTGCGGGACGGGTCGCGGACCTCCTCGGCAATGTCGCCGCAGGCCTCGAAGCCGTAGAAGATGAACACCGCGAACAGCGCCGCTCCCAGGAAGGCGCTGGTGTAGTGGCCCGGGGTGCCGGCACCGAAGGTCTTGCCGAGCACGCTCAGGCCGTGGTGGCGCTCGAACAGCAGTAGGTATAGGCCCAGGCCCGCCGTTCCGAGCACCTCGGCGACCAGGCCGACCGTGGCGATCAGGGCCAGCCGACGGACACCGGTGAGGTTGACGAGCCCAGCGAACACGATGGCGACCACCGCGGTGACGATGGTGGTCGACGTCGTCGGGCGGTAGCCGAACAGCGGGCCGGCATAGGTCGAGATGGGGAAGGCCACGGCGGCCACCGTCACGAGCAGAGCCCAGGTGTACATCCAGCCCGCGAGCCAGGCGTACTGCGAGCCCACCAGGCGTTTCGCCCACTGGTAGATGCCACCTGCCAACGGGTACTGGGACGACACCTCCGCGAAGACGAAGAGCACCAGGCTCTGGCCGACCACCACGACGGGGATCGACCACAGAAACGCCGGCCCGCCCGCGGCCAGGCCGAAGACAAACAGCGAGTAGACGCCGACCAGGGGTGAGAGGTAGGTGAAGCCGACAGAAAAATTCTGCCACAGGCCAAGCGCTCGCGTGAGCTGCTGGTTGTAGCCGAGCGCAGCCAGCTGGGCGGTGTCGGCAGCGTCCTGGTCGGACGCCGACACCGCCATCGACGACGCGCGCGTACGCATGGGTACGGACATGAGATCTCCTGTGACAGGGGCGGTACGGGCAGGGTCAGGCCTTGAGGTTGGTCATGACGTGCTTGATCCGGGTGTAGTCCTCGAGCCCGTACATCGACAGGTCCTTGCCGTAGCC
>JAYUMN010000159.1:0-2009 GCA_043762595.1 Frankiales bacterium | reverse complement strand
GGCCACCGTTGACGGGGCGCAGCCGGCGGTACACCCGTTCTTCTCGATGGTCGATGGACGCAAGCGGCTGCACGCCGACGTCCGGGCTGAGCTGATGCGGCACGACCCGCATCCTGACGGCGTGGGTGCCGGCGGCCGGTTCGGTCGAGCGGATGGCCCTGACGCGCGCGCCGCTGGCCATTACCGCACAGGCAGACCCGGCCGCGCAGGCCTACCGGGACCTGTGGGCGGAGATCAGCGGGCTGCTGAGCTGATTGGCGCACGGCCTATGCAATCTGGTGCGCCTCGACCGTCGCTCACCAGGTCGCAACGCCGCCGGCCGGGGCCGGGTCCAGTTTGCTGAGGCCCGGTCTCCGCGGCCACCTGGTCGCACGCTCACTGCTCGCGCTGCTGGGGATGCTCGGGCTAGGAGCCTGACTCGGTCCTCCGGACGACCTGTCCGGACTAGCGGGTCAGGCTCCGCCCTTGATTGGTCGCAGGTCTGGGTGACGGGCCCGCCCGTGCCTGTGCCCGGTGGGGGACCGTACGCGCTCAACGTCCTACCCTGCGATCGTGAGCTTCGCGACCCTCGCCGTCGTCGGCCTCATTGCCTTGCTCGGTCCGCTGCTGGCGTTGCCACAGCGTTGGCATGTCCCGGTGGTGGTGGGTGAGTTGCTGGCCGGGGTGGCGCTTGGGCGCACCGGTGCGGGCTACTTACAGGCCTCCGATCACACGTTCACGTTGCTGGCGGACGTTGGCTTCGCCCTGGTGATGTTCGTGGCCGGCAGCCACGTCCCGATGCGCGATCCGGCGTTGCGGCCCGCGCTGAGGGTCGGCGTGCTGCGGGCCTTGATGGTGGGCGTTGCGGCGACAGCGCTCGGCGTTGCCCTGTCGAGGCTGTTCGGCACCGGACATGCGGCGCTGTACGCGGTGCTGTTGGCCTCTTCCTCCGCGGCCCTGATCTTGCCGATCGTTGACTCGCTCGGCCTTGGCGGCGCCCCAGTTCTGCAGCTGCTACCCCAGGTGGCGGTGGCCGACGCGGCGTGCATCGTCGCGCTCCCCCTGGCCATCGACCCTAAGCACGCGCTGCGTGCCGCAGCTGGGGCCCTGGTCGTTATCGCGGTGGCTGGGGTGATCTTCGTGGTGCTCAGGAGGTTGGAGGTGGCTGGCATCCGCAAGCGGGTGCACAGGGTGTCTGAGGACCACAAGCTGGCCTTGGAGCTGAGGATCCAGCTGACCGTTTTGTTCGCCGTCGCAGCGCTTGCGGTCGCGACCCACATCTCGATCATGCTGGCCGGTTTCGCCTTCGGTCTGGGGGTGTCGGCGATGGGTGAGCCCCGTCGGCTAGCCAAGCAGTTGTTCGGGTTGACGGAGGGCTTTTTCGGGCCGGTTTTCTTCGTCTGGCTCGGCGCCTCCCTTGACCTGCGGGCGTTGGCTGTCCACCCGCGTTTCATCCTGCTCGGCGCTTTGCTGGGCGCTGGTGCTTTGGTGGCCCACCTCGCTCCGTGCCTGCTGGGGCAGCCCGCCGCGGTGGGGATGATCGCGTCCGCGCAGCTGGGTGTCCCGGTTGCGGCCGCGGCCATCGGTGGGCAGGTGCTCCGGCCGGGCGAGCCGTCGGCCTTGATCCTCGGCGCGCTGGTGACCATCGCGCTTACCACGACGGGGGGAGCGCTGGCCGTCCGCGCCGGCTTGGTGGGGGAGCGGGACAAGGCCAAGGACAGCCCGATCGGGGCCTCAGGTGGCACCTGACGTCGCCGCGCTGACCGCTGACTAGGAAGCCTGGTTAGGCAGCAAGATCCTAATGGTGGCATGCGATCTGGACCGCAAGCATCGCGAGTGAGCCAACGATCTGATGCGCTTCCTGCGGGGCACCTACTACCTGTGGCTGGTGGGCCTGCCGAGCGAGGCGTTCGACGGCCCTGACGTCCCGTGCGTCGGGGATCTGCACGTCGAGAACTTCGGCACCTGGGTTGATGCGACTGGCACCCGCCGATGGGGAGTCAACGATCTCGACGAGCTCGGCTGGGGGT
>JAYUMN010000158.1:0-4748 GCA_043762595.1 Frankiales bacterium | reverse complement strand
CTCGCCGACCGTGGGTCCGTCGCCGCACACCAGATTGAACACCCCGCGCGGCAGGCGCACGGCGTCGACCACCTCGGCCAGGATGAAGGCGCTGAGCGGCGCGACCTCGCTCGGCTTGACGACGACCGTGCAGCCGGCGGCGAGCGCCGGGGCCACCTTCGCCGCGATCTGGTGCAGCGGGTAGTTCCACGGCGTGATGCAGCCGACGACGCCGATGGCCTCGCGGACGACGAGGGAGTTGGCGACCTGTTCCTCGAAGGCGTAGGTCTCCAGAATCGTGGCGTACGACCGGAGCACCCGTAGCGGGTTGCCGACCTGGACGGCGACCGAGAACGGCAGCGGCGTACCCATCTCGGCGGAGATCAGGGCGGCGACCTCATCGGTGCGCGCCTCGAGGGCATCGGCGGTGGCCGTGAGCAGCGCCGCCCGCTTGCCGACCGGCGTCACAGACCAACCCGCAAAGGCAGCGCGCGCAGCGGCGACCGCTGCGTCGACATCGGCGGCCGTCCCGGCCGGGACCGCCGCGAGTGCCTGTTCGGTGGCCGGATTCACAACGACGAGGGGGTCGGTGTCGGGCGCCGGCACCCACTTCCCGCCGATAAAGAACGTGGTCCGGTCCGGTGCTATCGCCATCATTCCACCGAACCTAGTCGAAGACCGGACCCTCGGTCCGGGTCCGCTTGAGTTCGTAGAAGTGCGGGAACGAAGCCAACAGGCGGGCGCCGTCCCAGACCTGGCCGGCCTGCTCGCCACGCGGGATCTGCGACATCACCGGGCCGAAGAACGCCACCCCCTCGACATGGATGACCGGTGTGCCGACGTCCATGCCGACCGCGTCCATCCCGCGGTGGTGCTCAGCTCTGAGCTGGTCGTCCAGCGAGGCGTCGGTCGCTGCGTCGGCGAGCAAGGCCGGCAGGCCCGCCTCCTCGAGGGCGCCAAGTAGGAGCGTGGGATCGTCGACCTCCAGCTTCTCATGGTGGATCCGCGTGCCCAGCGCGGTGTAAAGCGGCAGCAGGTCGTCGGTGTGGGCGCGGGCCGCGATGCAGACCCGCACCGGCCCCCATGCCTTCTTCATCATCTCGATGTAGTCCTCCGACCGCTCCTTACCGTCGTTGAGCACGGCCAGGCTCATGACGTTCCAGGACGTCGTGATCGGGCGGACCTGGGCCACCTCGAGCACCCAGCGTGAGGTGATCCACGCCCACGGACAGAGCGGATCGAACCAGAAGTCGATGTGGGTCGTTGCGGCAGTCGTCTCCATGCCCGCGACAACCACCCCGCCCGGCCAACCCTTCCCGGCCGGACACCGGTCCAGGTGGAAGGATGGAAGGGAGTGTTACCGACGAGAGGCACCCCAGCTGTGAGCCAGAACAACCTCCACCGGGACGAGGCGAGCGAGCGAGCCCGCCTGCTCGCGGTCACGTCGTACGACGTGGAGCTCGACCTCGCCGATGCCGCCGGGGAACGACCGGGCGAGACGAGCTTCCGCTCACGCACGGTCATCTCGTTCACCTGCGTCGAGCCCGGTGCGTCGACGTACGTCGACCTGACGGCGCCGTCGCTGATCGGCGCGACCCTCAACGGCATCGCCCAGCAGGCGTTCGACGGCAACCGTCTGCAATTGCGCGAGCTGGCCGCGGTCAACGAACTTGTCGTCGAGGCCGACTGCGCCTACATGCACACCGGTGAGGGGGTGCACCGCTTCGTCGACCCGGTCGACGGCAGCGTCTACCTCTACTCGCAGTTCGAGACCTTCGACGCACACCGGATGTTCGCCTGCTTCGACCAGCCGGACCTCAAAGCGGTGTTCCGGTTGACCGTGCGGGCGCCCCGCGACTGGGTTGTCGTCAGCAACGGCGCGCCGGTCGACCGGCCGGCCACCGGCGAGCCGGGCACCTGGCGCTTTGCCGAGACGCCCCGGATGTCGACGTACATCACGGCGCTCATCGCCGGGCCGTATGCCTCGGTGCACGACGAACACGACGGGATCCCGCTGGGGATCTACTGCCGGGCCTCGCTGGCCGAGCACCTCAAGCCGGCGGACCTTTTTACTGTCACCAAACAGGGCTTCGACTTCTATCACCGGGTCTTCGACTTTCGCTATCCGTTCGGCAAGTACGACCAGCTGTTCGTGCCGGAGTTCAACGCCGGGGCGATGGAAAATGCCGGCGCAGTCACATTTCTGGAGGACTACGTCTTCCGGTCCAAGGTGACCGATGCGGCCTATGAGCGGCGCGCCGAAACGGTCCTGCACGAAATGGCGCACATGTGGTTCGGCAATCTCGTGACGATGCGCTGGTGGGACGACCTCTGGCTCAACGAGTCCTTCGCGACCTACATGGCGGTGCTCGCCCAGGTCGACGCGACCCGGTACACCAAGAGCTGGACGACATTCGCCAACAGCGAGAAGACCTGGGCCCTCCGCCAGGACCAGCTGCCGTCGACGCATCCGATCGCGGCCGACATCGGTGACATCGAGGCCGTGAAAGTCAACTTCGACGGCATCACCTACGCCAAGGGCGCTTCGGTGCTCAAGCAACTCGTCGCCTGGGTCGGCCAGGATGCCTTTCTGGCCGGGCTGCGGACCTATTTCGTGACCCATCAGTACGGCAACACGGTGCTTTCGGACCTGCTGACCGAGCTCGAGGCGGCCAGCGGCCGCGACCTTTCCGGCTGGTCCGCCGAATGGCTCGAGACCGCCGGCTGCAACACGTTGCGCGCCGCCTTCGACACCGGCCCGGACGGGCTGTTCACGGCGTTCTCGCTGCTGCAGGAAGCACCCTCGGGATGGCCCACCCTGCGCTCACACCGCGTCGCGATCGGCCTCTACAACCTGGTCGATGGCCGGCTCCTGCGGGTGCACCGCGAGGAGCTCGACGTCGTGGGGGCCAAGACCGAAATCGCCAGTCTGGTCGGGCGGCAGCAGCCCGATCTGGTGCTCGTCAACGACGACGACCTGACCTACGCCAAGATCAGACTCGACGACCGGTCGCTGCAGACACTGACCCACCACATCGGCCGCTTCCAGGAATCCCTGCCACGGGCACTGTGCTGGTCGGCGGTGTGGGACATGACCCGCGACGCCGAGATGCCGACCCATGACTACCTCGCGCTGGTGCTCGCCGGGATCGGCCAGGAAAGCGACATCGGCATGGTGCAGTCGCTGTTGCGCCAGGTCCGGGCGGCGCTCGATCTCTACGCCGATCCGGCGTGGCGGGAGTCCGGACTGAACCGTCTGGCGGACGCAGCGCACGAGCACCTCCACGCCAGCGAGCCGGGCAGCGACCATCAGTTGGCCTGGGTGAGGGCGTTCGTCTCCTGCGCCCGGTCGTCGGAGCACGTTCGCGACCTGCGCGAGCTGCTCGATGGCGGCTTCACCATCCAGGGCCTGGAGATCGACACCGAGCTGCGCTGGCACCTGCTGCATCGCCTCGTCGTACTCGGTGTGGCCGCCGATGCAGAGATCGAGGCCGAGGTCCAACGCGACCCGACCGCCGCCGGGCAGCGACACGCAGCCACCGCCCGGGCCGCCCGCCCGACCACCGGGGCCAAGGCCGAGGCCTGGCGGCTTGCCGTCGAGGACGATGCACTGCCCAACGCGGTGCAGGCCGCCGTCATCGCGGGGTTCTGGCAGGCCGAGCAGCTCGAGTTGCTCAGTGACTACGTCGAGCCGTACTTCGCCGCGATCGGCCAGGTGTGGGCGACCCGGACCGCCGAGATGGCCCAGCAGGTGGTGGTCGGGCTCTATCCCAGCCTGCTGGTCTCGCCGGAGGTCGTCGCGCGCACTGACGCCTATCTCGCCGCCGGGGACGTCCAGCCGGCGCTTGCCAGGATGCTCCTGGAGGCCCGCGACGGAGTGGTTCGGGCGCTTCGGGCGAGGGCTCGCGACGCGGCAGCCGGCTGACCGGTCGCGAGGCGCTCCCGGTCGGTCGCCGGCTTCCCGCGGCACTGCGGGCCGCGCGGGCGTCGCGGGCCGCGGGCGTCGCCAGCCGCCGACCTGCCAGCGCGGACCTGCCGGTCTCCCCCACCGCTGACCGAGCCTGGACTCACCGATAACGCTGCGCTGTCGAGCCCGTAGTCGAAGCGGGATGCGCCGCAGTGCAGAGGTTGGGCCGTCGCCAAGGGTGCCACCCCTCGCGCCGAACCGGCACCAGTGGTTGCCAAGGCCGGTGGTCGGCTCAGTGACCTGGCTGGCTGGCGGCCTGGTCGTCGCTCAACGGGGCGGCGCCGGGAGCGGCACAAACGCCAACCCGTACCAAGCAGTCACGATTCATGGAAGACCAGCCCGGACCCGCGACCGGCCACCCAGCCGATCATGCACAGCTGGTGGAGCGAACGGTTGTCCAGGGGACCGCCGATCCAGTCCCACAGCGGTCGCGGGCGGGACAGCGACGGCCAGGCAGGTTCGCACGTGACCGCGGCCCTGACGACCGCCGGGTCTAGTGGCCGGTGCGGATGGCGACGTCGGCAGCCTGCCGCTCGACAGGGCTCAGTGCCGCCCGTCGGCCGGCCGAGTCGGCGATCTGGCGCAGGGCGTCGACGACGCCGCCCGCGAGGTCGCCGCCATTGAAAGCGGTGGTCATCGACAGCACGGCGAGGGCACACACCCGGTCGGGAACGCGGCGCCGTACCCCCGGGCCGGTGACCACCTCGACCTTGCGCTGGCCGGGCGCCACGACGAGCAGCACCGCGGTGGTCGACCGGACCTTCCCGAGGGCGGCGTGCAGACGTTCAGCGCCGGCCCGGAA
>JAYUMN010000157.1:0-5115 GCA_043762595.1 Frankiales bacterium | reverse complement strand
GCCGATGCCGGCCGGTAGCCCGCCGCGGCGCCGGCGGCGACTGCGGGCACGATCGCGAGAGCGGCAGCGAGGCCGGCCGGGCGACGCCATCGCTGTCGACGGGCTCCAAACATGTCGGCAGCTTAGGCGTGCTCGGCCACGCCCGGCCGGGTGGCGACCTTCCTGCAGTCCCGCTCACCCATCAGCCCGTACACCGAGCCGAGGGCGGCCCAGAGCAGGGTGGACGTCGCCAGGGCGAACAGCCGGAACTGCCAGAGCAGGCCGGCCGGCACGTCCAACTGGTCGGGATTGCCCGGCAGCAGGAAGGTGAGTGCCACCGTCGCGACCAGGACGGTGGTCACCGCCAGTTCGCGCAGCGACGCCCGGGCCGGCAACCGGCGCCGCACCCGGACGGCCAGTACCGCACCGACCATGCCGATCACGAGCACCGAGAGGTAGCTGTTGGTGCGAAAACCCAGGGTGTCCGGATCGCCGACCCCCGGCGGGTTGGCCGGGTAGCGCAGGAAGGGCACGAGGAACACGCCGAACCACGCTGCGGCCGCCAGGGCGGTGGCGCTGCGCCAGGGGTCCGGATCCGGACCGGCGCGGTGCAGTACGGCGGACAGGATGCCGAACAGGACGCCGAGCGCGGCGCCGGTGGCGAGGGTCGCCACGACGAACCCGACATGCTGGGTGCTGCGGCTGAAGACCTCCGCATGGTGGGCGACGCCCTGTCCGGCCACCCGTGCGCGGGCGTCCGCTGCGGCCGTACGCGCCGCCTCGAGCCGCACGGCCCGATCCATCACCGGCTCGGCCAACCCGAATCCGAAGGCCCCGGCCAGCAGGCCTCCGACCGATCCGGCGAAGACCCCTCGACGCAGCCCGCGAAGGAGGTCCGCGCCGGCTAGTGGCAGGGCGCGCCGAGCAGGTGCCGGCCGTCGTGGGCGAACTCGTGCAGGTAGTTGGCGAGGACCGCGGCCTTGCCCAGCACCGGCGAAAGCAACTGGCCTTGGTCGAGGAAGATGGCGTAGAGGGTCAGCAGCGCGACCAGCGCGGCGCCGGTTGCGAGCACGATGGCGAGCGCCTGCTGGGCGACCGGACGCGCGAGAGCAATGGGACGGGGGGTGGGGACGGCGGACATAGGGCCTCCTCCGGGGTTTCCACGCCCCGCTCGGTGAGGTTGGCGACGGGTCAGTCTCTGACTCGCGCCCCGACCTCGCTGCCGGGGCGTCCACAGTGGCGGGACCGTCCCGGAGTTGCACCGGGTTCCTGCGCACCGTCGCCTTTGAATTCCCGTACCTTCTCGTCCGGCGGCGACGTCGTCAAGGCGGCTACCGGCCGAGGACCTCGGCAATGACATTGGCGAGGCGGACGTCGCCCTTGGCGATGAGCCGGTCGCGCTCATCGGTGATCGTCACGGTCCACAACTGCTGGGTGCGGCCCCGCTGGATCGGGTTGGCCAATACGTCGAGAACCCCCTCGCGGACGGCCCGCACGAAGTTCGTGTGATTCGCCACCCCCACCACGTTGCCCCGGTCGGCGAACCACATCGCCGCCCCGATGCTCGCCACCGTCTCGACCACACTGCAGTAGACGCCGCCGTGCACGATCCCGTACGGCTGGTGCAGCCCGGCATGGACGTCGATCCGGCCGGCGACATGGTCGCCGTCCGCCTCGGTGATCGTCAGCCCCAGTCGCTTCTCGAAGCCGGGCACGGCGGTCTGCTGCTCGTCGGTCTGCTGCTCGTCGGTCTGCTGGTGTTCAGGTGCGGTCACTGCGGTCTCCTCGGGCCGGTCATGGCCGGGAGTCTGCCCGGCCCGGTCCACTGGGGCACTCGAGGCCGGGGCCGTGTCGCGGTCTCATCGGGTGGCGGCGAGCTGTTGGACGTCGATGTAGCCGATGCCTCGTGCCACGAGCTGGCGTCGCTCCACGAGACAAGGAGCTCCTCGGGGGTGGCGACCACCGCCGCCGGGAGGCTGCGCAACAGGACGGCGATCTTCTCCGCGCTGACGGAAGCGCCCCCAGGCTCACTCTCCGATGGCACACGGAGTCTTGGTGCGGATGTGGTGGTCCCCGGTCAGCCAGAGCAGGCCCGCCGCAGCAAGGGCCGCCGGCCGAGCTCGGTCGGCGACAGTTCGGCATCGGGCACCCGCAGGTCGAGGTGCTCCGGCAGCGGGCCCAGCTCGGGCGCGTACTCGGGCCCGAGCCTCATGGTCATGCGTGCCGTCATGGCTCACGGTTGCGTTGTCCGGTTCGTCGCGGTCGGCGCGGGGGGCGAGGCTGGGCCGGACGCGTGACGGGTCCCTGCTTGTTTGACATGGTGAACCGATGCCGGCGCACCAGCGTGCCTGCTGTTGACGACAGTCCCGGACCCGGCTGACGCGCCCACCTGCCGCCCGACCTGGGAGTCCCGATGATCCGAACGACCACGCTTGCCACCGGTTCGCTGCTCTGCGCGCTGGTCCTCAGTGGTTGCGGCGGGAGCAGCAACACCCCGGCCGCGGCCGGGGCCCAACAACCCACCGGAGGCGCGGTCGCGCCGACCACCGGGACGGTCGCCGGCGCCGGGACCCCGCTCACCATCAAGGGCTTCGCCTTCAGCCCGAAGGCGCTGACGGTCAAGGTCGGCACGACGATCACCGCGACCAACCAGGACAGCACCCCGCACACCTGGACGTCCGGCCCCGCCTCCTTCGATTCGGGGAACCTTGCGCAGGGCAAGTCGTTCTCGTTCACCTTCAAGACGCCGGGGACATTCTCCTACGTGTGTAGCTACCACAAGTCGATGGTCGGCACGGTCGTCGTCACCGCCTGAGCACGCTTATCCCCGGGACAGTCCGGGAGCACCGCGCAGCCGGCGCGTCCGGGCGCCGAAGGATTCCTCGTTGACGCCCCGGCGCAAGCCCGGCCTGGTGGGACGCTGCAGAAGGGTCGGCACCGGCCCCGGTTGGCAAGACGGGCACCACCACGTCTCTCGTTGCCAGTTGGTGCCATTGACCGAGTCGCGGAAACCGACGGGCGTCCCACACCGTCGGCACGGCCGCTCCGCCCGGCCGTAGACCCAGTGCGTCCGGCCCCGCCGGGTGTCTCCGGTCGTCACCTGCCCGGGGTGGTCCAGCGAGTGCGTCATCATCCTTCGCGCGAGGCGCACCGCCGCGCGCAGGTCGACGTCGCGTACCGGCGTCCACGGCGAACTGCCTCGCAGGAAGCAGGTCTCGATCGCCCAGAGGTTGCCGATGCCGGCCAGGTTGCGCTGGTCGAGCATGGCCTCCACCAGCGGGCGGTCCGGGTCGGCGCCGAGACGGCGTACGGCCTCGTCCTCGTCCCAGGAGGGGCCCAGCAGATCCGGACCGAGGTGCCCGACGAGGTCGCGCTCGCGGGCGGTTTCGACCAGCTCCAGCACCGGCATGCGCAGGGCGTAGGCCGTCGGGCCGTCGGTCGACAAGACCAGCCGGATTTCGTCGTCGAAGCTCTTGGGCAGCGCCTTGCCGGCGCCGACGAGCTGCCAGGCGCCGTCCATCTCGAAGTGCGTGTGCAGCGTCAACCCGCCGGTGAAGCGGGTGAGCATGTGCTTGCCGTAGGACTCGAATGCGGTGATCTCGCGCCCGGACAGGTCGGCAGTCGCATGCTGCGGGACGCGGAAGTCACTGGCCGTGACGGTGCGACCGACCAGCCCGGCCGCCAGCCGACGAGCGGCTTTCCAGACGCTGTCACCCTCCGGCATTCCAAAAGTATCCCTTGCGGGGGCGCCGTCACGCCTGCTCGGCCAGGTGCTGGCGCCATCCGCCCGCCGCGCTGACGTCGCGTGCCCCGTCGGCGCCGCCCTCGGCGCACACGAAGCCCACCACCTCGGCGCCGGTCCACAGCCGCACCCGGCCAAGGCCGAGCGGCGCGGGAATCGCGTCGATGAGCTGCCCGACGCCCTGCGACGGCAGCTCCCACACCTCGACTGGGAACGCGCCCTGGCCGCCGCCGACGAAGGCCGGCCGGGGGACGCCGTCACCGGCCAGCCGCAGCAGGCGGTACGCCCGGGCAGTGCGGTCCCGGTGCGACAGCCGCCCCCCCCGAGCCGGACCATCTGCGGGTTCAGTGGCAGGCCGGACAGGTGCGCCCCGACCACGGTGAGCAGGATCCGGCCGGGCGCGGCCGTGGGCCGGGCGACCGGCACGACGTGCGGCACCACCGTCGCGAGGTGGGCGACGGCGCGTTCCCAGGCCCGCCGATGCTCCGGGTCGAGGTCGAGCGGGCCGTCGGGGATCGCGACGACCCGGGCCGTCGCGGCTACCTGCACGGGCAGCTGCGCCCGCACCGGCCGCGACCACGGGTCTGCGTCGTCCGCGGCGAGGACGGCGAGGGCCTCGCGCGCCTGCCTCGGCGACGGTGCGCGTCAGCGTCGTGACGCAGTCCAGCGACCAGCAGGCCGACAGCAGCCCGCGGGTGCTCACGATGCCTCGGGTGGGCTTGAGCCCGACCAGGCCGTTGAACGCCACCGGCACCCGGCCGGAACCGGCGGTGTCGATGCCGAAGGCCAGGGGCACGATGCCAGTCGCGACCGCAACCGCGCTGCCCCAGCTGCCCCCGCCAGAGATCCGGGCCGGGTCGGCAACCGAGCTGCACCGGCCGTTGGGGCTCCTCGTGCCGACCAGACCAGTCGCGAACTGGTCGAGGTTGGTCTTGCCGACGGGGAGCGCGCCGGCGTTGAGCAGGCGCTGCACCGCGGCGGCGGAGTGCTCGGCGGGTGGACGCTGCTCCAACAAGTGGGCAGCCGGTGGTCGGCAGGCCGGCCAGGTCGAGGTTGTCCTTGAGCGCGAAGCGCACGCCGGCAAGGGCTCCACCGGGCGAGGTGCTCGCGAACTGGGTGAGCTGCTCATCGCGCAGGGGTTGGGTGAAGACCGGCCGGCCGGTCGGAGGTCACGATCGGGCGGCCCAACGCTCGCGCTCAGCGGCGAACGCGGCCTGCCACCGGCTGGTGAACGCCGCAGCGTCGTCGACGTATTCGGCCGCCGACACCGGTGATGTCGGCGAGGGTCAGGGTGGTCGGGCGTACCTCGAGATCGGCCCGCCCACTGCGGATGTCGGCGCGCAGATCGAGCAGCTCCGCTGAGGTCACGGGCACAAACCGCAGCCGGTCGAAGG
>JAYUMN010000156.1:0-5486 GCA_043762595.1 Frankiales bacterium | reverse complement strand
GTGTACCTGGTGTGACTTCGCGCGGGTCTGCCCGGCCGCGCAGGGCACCCCGAAGCGGCCGTGGGATGGCCTGGCGCAGGAGCTGGCCGAGCCGCCAGGGTGAAACCCGGCAGACTGCGGCGATGAGCGTCAACCAGGCGGACCGCAAGCGCCGCGTCGAGCGGCACAAGCAGGCCCGCGCCGACCATCCCCTGCCGAGTCGGGTCGTGCACCGGCTGGGCGAGATGTCGTCCAGCTCGGGCGCGACCGCCGCAGCCGCGGCGCTCAGCCTGGCGTTCCTGCTCGGTGCGGTCCTGAGCTCCCGCACCGCGGATGTGCTTGTGGTCTTCGAGGCCGTCGCTGCGGCGGTGACGCTCGTCATGGTGTTTGCGCTTCAGCACGCCGCGTCGCGGCAGCAGGTCGCCGTGCAGCGCAAGCTGGACGAGATTCTCATCGCTCTGCCGCAGGCTGACTCCCGGCTGGTCCGGGTGGAGACGGCGTCCCCGGGGGAGCTCGACGAGCTCGAGCAACGCCACGACGACCTGCGGCGGGCTGCCGTCCGCGAGGGCGGCTGAGCTACAACCCGAGTCGCTGCTGGGCGGCTTTGACGTGCGGCCCTTGCCGCAGCCGCTCCGGGACCGCAAGTAGGCCGCTGCGCAGGGCCAGACCAACGGCAGTGGCCCCGAGGTCGGTCGTCGGCAGTCCGGGCAGCCGGTAGAGCCGCCGGGCCCAGCGCGGCAGCATGGCTGCCGACGCCGCCGCGACCGCCAACCAGGCCGGTCTGGCCGGCGTGCCAAGCCCGATCTTGCCCGGCATCGGCGGCCACAGAACGAACCGCGCCGCCTGGCGCGCCTGTTCGGTGAGCCGCAGCTGTGGCCGCATGCCCTGGAAGTAGTCGGCCATCGCCGCCCGGTCGGCGGGTACCCAGGCCGGGTCCAGGCCCACCAGCGCGGCCTGCCGGGTCTGCTCGGCGTAGTAGCGGTCCTGCTCGCCGCCGGACAGCCGCAGCCCGCAGCGCACCGCCGTCGACAGGAAGGATTCGGCCTCACAGCAGTGCACCCAGCGCAGCAGGTCCGGGTCGCTGACCCGGTAGGCGTGGCCGCTCTCGGGCTCGATACCGGCGAGCTTTCGGTGGATCCCGCGGACCTTCGCCCCGGCTCGCTTGGCCTCGACCGTCGTGCCGTACGTCGTCACCCCGACGTACTCAGCGGTTCGGAACAGCCGGCCCCATGGGTCGGTCCGGAAGTCGCTGTGCTGGGCGACGCCAGCCATCGCCAGTGGGTGCACCGCCTGCAGCAGCAGTGCGCGCAGGCCGGCGAGCGCCATCGAGGGGTCGCCGTGGACCTGCCAGGTGACGCTGCCGGGGCCGAACAAACCCGGGTCCGGGGGCAGCTGCAGTTGCTCGCTCATCATCCAAAGCGTGCCATGGCAGGCCGGTCCCGGCAGGATGGAACCATGCCCTACGTCGCGATCAACGTCCTGACCGTCCCCGAGGGAGCGGCCGCCACGCTCGAGGAGCGCTTCGCCGCGCGCCAGGGCTCGGTCGAGACCGCACCCGGCTTCGAGCACTTCGAGTTGCTCCGACCGGTGGAGGGCACCAGCGACTACCTCGTCTACACCCGCTGGACCAGCAAGGCCGATTTCGTCACCTGGCGCGATGGCCAACGGTTCGCCGACGGCCACGCCGCATCGACCAGCCGGCCCGACGGGGCCCGGCCGGCGGCCACTGGCTCGAGCATCTGGGCCTTCGAGGTGGCGCAGAGCTCCTCAGCAGGCTGAGCGCTCCCAAAACCCCAGCAGGGCCGCCAGGGTCGCCTCGGGTTGCTCGACGGCGGGGGAGTGCAGGGCGCCGCCGACCACGTGATGGTCGGCGCCGAGACGTCGGGCCATCTGAGCCTGCAACTGCGGCAGCCAGGCGTCGTCGTACTCCCCGTGCAGCACCAGCGTCGGCAGCCCGAGGGCGGCGAGCTCGTCGACCCGGTCCGGTTCGCCGAGCAGGGCGTCACCCATACCGAGCATCGCCGCGGCGCTACCGGCGAGCATCCGGGCCCGCAGGAACTCGCGCAGGTCGGCACTGACCAGCAGGTGTCTCGGGTCGGTGGCAGCGATCGCGTCGACCGCCGCGACCACGGCCGGCAGGCCGCCCTGCTCCAGGACCGGCCGGAGCATGCCCATCGCCGCGGTACGCGGGCCGGTCAAACCGGCCGGGCCCGAGCTCATCAGCACCAGGTCGAGCACCGCTGGGGGCTTCTGCAGGGCGGCTGAGCGCACCACCAAGCCGCCGAAGCTGTGCCCGAGCAGGTGGACGGGCCCGTCCCCGAGCGCCTCGACCAGCGCGAGGACGTCCCTACCGAGCACGTCCACGGCGTACGCCGCCTCGTCCTGCGGCCCCGGCGACTCGTACTGGCCGCGCTGGTCGATCGCGACGACCCGCCAGCCCTGCGCGGCGAGCGGTGCGAGCAACAACCGGAAGTCCTCCTTGCTGCCGGTGAAGCCCGGCACCATGAGCACCGTCCCGCGCGGGGTCCCGTCGGGCCGGGCGTCGAGGATCGCGAGCGGCCCACCGCGTACGTCGAGCCGGTGGCGGGCGATACCGGCGGGTAGCGGGAGGAGCGAGGGCGCGGTCATGCCGCACCAGGGTAGGCGGCGCAGTCAGGTCCGGGCCGGCAGGTGGTGCAGCACCACGTCGCGCAGTGCGCCGCCCGCCACCACCGCCGTCAGGTAGGTGCACACCGGCTGGCGGCGCCGGTCGGTCGGCGAGCCGGGGTTGAGCAGCCGCATCCCGCCGGGTGTCACGGTGTCCCACGGGATGTGCGAATGGCCGAAGACGAGGACGTCGACGTCGGGATGGGCCAGCTCGGCGCGCCGCTCACGACCGGTCGAGCCACCTGTCTCGTGCACGACCGCGAGCCGGACGCCGCCCACCTCGGCGCGGGCGACCTCGGGCAGCCGGGCACGCAGGTCTGCACCGTCGTTGTTGCCCCAGCAGGCCAACAGATTCTTCGCCCGGGCCGACAACGCATCAAGCAGCGCGACCCCGACCCAATCACCGGCGTGCACGACGAGATCGGCGCGGTCGACCTCGGCCCAGACCTGCGCCGGCAGGTCACGGGCACGCCTGGGCACGTGGGTGTCGGCGAGCAGCAACAGGCGCACGCCCAGATGGTCCTCTCAGAGCGCGGCGAGCAGCTCGTCCAGCGGCACGTCGGGGACGACCAGGTCGGTCAGCCCGGCGAGCCGCCCGCAAGCGACGCACCGCGCGCCCAGCACGAGCCAGCTCACTGGTTCGTCATTAGGGACGTGCAGGCCCACGGCGACCTCGGCGATGGACTGCCCGCAACTCAGGCAGGCCCACATCGGCGGGTGGGTCCAGCGCGCGTCCGAGTCGAGCAGGCCGACCACATCGGCGCACGACAGGCATCGGCGGCGGGCCAGGCCGAGGGCCGCGTCGGCCTCGACGTACATCCATTCCGGCCGATCGTCGCCGTGCCGTTCGCAGGCGAGCAGCACGGTTTCGTGCACCTGCGGCGCACCCGGCAGCGTCCGGAGCCAGGCCCGCAGGTCCTCGGTGTCCTCGCCCGTCATGACGCCCGCGATCATCCGCATCACCATGGCATGCTCATGCAGCCCCATCGGCGTACGCTGGGGCCCACCTTGAGTTCGCTCGCTTCCACGGATGACGCGCTGCGGCGAAGATGTCGGTGCGGCCAACGGCACAGCCACCTCCACTCCCGCCCTGGCCGTGGCCCTTTTTGCGGTGGTTGACGGCGCTCGTTCCCGTCGCACCACGCGGGATGTGCTGGCGAGACGAGGTGGCGGCGCGTCCGACCGTCGGCGACGGTGGCCGACCCGGTGGCCGAATCCCGGTGGCCGACCCGGTGTCCGAATCCCGGTCGTTCCGACGGTCGGTGCCGGTGGCCCACCTGCGGTCGTTCCTGCCCGGCGCTACGCCTCGGCGGCCGGCCCGGCGCCCGACCCGCGGCCACGTCCGCCCCGGCGCCGACGACGCTTGGCCGGGTCACCCTCGCCCTGTTCGGCGCTGCTCGGCTGGACCGGAGCCGTCCCTGGCGTGGCCACCGCAGCCGCGCCACCGCCACGGGTACGCCGGCGACTGTCACCGGTGCGCTTAGGCAGGACCGGGGCGTCGTCCTCGCTCACCGCGGGGCCGGAGTCCCGGGCACCATCGCGGGAGCGGGTCGGCCGCCCGGCATCCCGCCCGGCATCGCGCCCGCCATCGCGGCCACTCCGGACCGGCGCCTTGGTGCGGCGACCGGTCTCGCCGAGATCTTCGACGGTCTCGGAGTCCAGGCCCGACCTGGTCCGGTTGGCCCGCGGCAGCGTCCCCTTCGTGCCACTGGGGATCAGCAGGTCGGCGAACAGGTGCTTCGAGGAGGAGTAGGTCTCGACCGGCTCCGGGAACGGCAGGTCCAGCGCCTTGTTAATCAGGCCCCACTTCGGCATGTCGTCCCAGTCGACGAAGGTCACAGCCACGCCCTTGGCGCCGGCCCGGCCGGTTCGCCCGATCCGGTGCAGGAAG
Organism: Frankiales bacterium; assembly: GCA_043762595.1. GTDB lineage: Bacteria > Actinomycetota > Actinomycetes > Mycobacteriales > SCTD01 > JAYSQK01. The sequence continues at coordinate 970 of JAYUMN010000156.1, read as the reverse complement.
GTTCGCTCGTCGTCCGGGCACTGGTAGTTGATGACGTGCGTGACATCCTGGACGTCGATGCCGCGGGCTGCCACATCGGTGGCGACCAGGACATCGATCTTGCCGCTGCGAAAGGCCCGCAAAGCTTGCTCGCGGGCCCCCTGACCCAGGTCGCCATGGACCGCCGCCGCGGCGAACCCACGGTCGAGCATGTCGGCGGCCACCTTGTCGCAGGTCCGCTTGGTGCGGCAGAAGACCATCGTCAGGCCCCGGTCCTGGGCCTGCAGGATGCGGGCGAGCACCTCGCCCTTGTCCATCGAGTGGGCCCGGTAGACGAAGATCTTGGTGTCGGGAACGGTGCGGTTCTCGTCCGGCTCCTCGGCCCGGATGTGCGTCGGCTGGCGCATGAAGCGACGCGCGAGCGCGACCACCGGTCCGGGCATGGTGGCCGAGAACAGCATGGTCTGCCGCTCGTCCGGGGTAAGGGCCAGGATGCGCTCGACGTCCGGCAGGAAGCCTAGGTCGAGCATCTCGTCGGCCTCGTCGAGCACCAGCACGTCGACCTGGCCGAGGTTGAGCAGGTTCTGGCGGGCCAGGTCGAGCAGCCGCCCCGGCGTACCGACGACCACGTCGACCCCGCGCTTGAGCGCCTCGACCTGCGGCTCGAAGGCGCGCCCACCGTAGATGCTCTGCACCCGGATGTCGCGGGTCCGGCCGGCGATCTCGAGGTCGCTCGCTACCTGCACGCACAACTCGCGGGTCGGGACGACGATCAGCGCCTGGGGCGTGCCGTTGCCACCTTCGGCGCGGCTCTTGACCCGCTGCAGCAGCGGTACCCCGAAGCCGAGCGTCTTGCCCGTGCCGGTGCGGGCCTGACCGATCAGATCGTGGCCGGCGAGGGCGATCGGCAGGGTCATCGTCTGGATGGCGAACGGGGTCGTGATGCCGACCGCGGCGAGCGCGGCCACTGTCTCGGGACGGGCGCCGATGG
>JAYUMN010000155.1:0-1506 GCA_043762595.1 Frankiales bacterium | reverse complement strand
CGGCTAGGTGGGGACGAGTTCGCCCTGCTGCTGCCCGGGGCCGACCGCGAGCAGGCCAGGTCGGCGGCGCAGCGCGCCCGGGCCGCGCTTGCCGAGCCCGTCCACCTCGGCGGCCTCCTGCTGGACGTCGCCGCCTCGGCCGGCGTGGCGGTGTCCCCGCACCACGGCAACGATCTCGACGAGCTGCTCCAGCACGCCGACGTCGCGATGTACCTGTCGAAGGAATCCGGCGAGGTCGAGGTCTACGAGGCCGCCCGCGACCAGAACTCCCCCAGTCGGCTGGCGTTGCTCGGTGAGTTGCGCCGGGCGATCGAGGCCGGCGAGCTCGAGCTGCACTACCAGCCCAAGGCAGAGCTCGCGACGAGTCGGGTCGTGGGCGTGGAGGCCCTGGTCCGCTGGAGACACCCTCAGCGTGGACTCGTGCAACCGGACGAGTTCATCGCGCTGGCCGAGCGGAGCGGCCTGATCGTGCCGCTGACCAGCTGGGTGCTCGCTGAGGCCATGCGACAGCTGTCCGCCTGGCGGTCCCGAGGCTGGGACCTGTGCCTCGCGGTCAACATCACCGTCAAGGACCTGTGCACCTACCAGCTCGTGGACCGGGTCGTCGAGGGCCTGGCGGCGTACCACCTGCCGGCCTCGGCCCTGCAACTCGAGGTGACCGAAGGCTCACTGTTCACCGACTCGCCCAAGGCGCGGCAGACACTGCGGCGGCTGCAGTCGCTCGGTGTGACGCTGTCGCTCGACGACTTCGGTACCGGCTGGTCGTCGCTGGTGCAGCTGCGATCGCTGCCGGTGAGCGAGATCAAGGTGGACCGTTCGTTCGTGTCCGCGATGGACAGCGACCCGCGCGACCTCGCGATCGTGACGTCGGTGATCGACCTTGCCCGCGGGCTCGGTATGCGCGTCGTCGCCGAGGGCGTGGAAGACGCTGCGACCTGGGACCGGCTGTCGGCCATGGGCTGCGATCGCGCGCAAGGGTGGTGGCTCTCGCCCGCCCTGCCCGCGGGCGACCTCACCGGCTGGCTGGAGCAGCGCCTGTCGCCGGCCCACAGCCCGGCGCCTACGAGCAGCTCGAGCTAGGCCGGTACGGCGGCGGCGGCTGCAGTGACCGTCGCGGCGATGCCGGCCAGGTGAGCTAGGCGCAGCACCTCAGAGGCGCGGAAGCGGGGGCCACCCGGGCGGCCGACGAGGATGACCCGGTCGGGGGAGCCGACCGGGGCCGCAACGAGCTCGGTACCGAGGGCGTCCCAGCGAGCTGGCACCCACTGCTCGTTGGTGTCCATCCGTCGGGCCGTCGCGAGCGGTATCCATGGCAGCGTCACGCCGGCCAGTTCCGGGGAGCCTGGGCTCGCGGTGAGGACGCCGGAGCCGTCGTGGACGACCGCCCAGCCCGCGCGAAAGACGCCCGGGGCAAGGTCTACGAGCAGCTGGAGGGCATCGAAAGGGGCTGCTGCCAGCTCGTCCACGAGCTCCAGGTCGCGGTGCAGGTCGTCGGCGCCCAGGTAG
>JAYUMN010000154.1:0-1502 GCA_043762595.1 Frankiales bacterium | reverse complement strand
CGCGCGATGCCGCCTACGCGGACGAGACCCAGACGATCAGCGGCCGGGTCGTGAGCTCTCCCGGCGCGGCCTGCGCCCTGCGCAGCGGCTGTGCCCGGACGTCGCACCAGTACAACGTCGGCCCCTCCTCGCAGGCCTGGGCTCGGCTCGCCGCGTCGAGTGGCAGCTTCAGCATCGCCGCACTCGCCGGCGATCAGCCTGAGTCGGTCTGGGCCATCTCGACCAGCGGCCAGACGATCAAGCGGCCAACGTCATGGTCCACGGCTGCCAGAACACCGCCATCAACGTCTCGGGCTGACCGCTCGCATACCCTCGCCGCATGCGCGTAGGACGCACTGGGCTGTTGCTGGCCGCGCTGGCCGCGGGCGGCTGTTCGGGCGGCCGGGTGGCGGCCCCGGCGGCGGCGGTGGTGGTGCGCGGCCCGGCTGCCTGCGCTGCCCGCGACGGGTTGCCGGATCTGGTTTGCACCCCGGGCGACGCCGATCCGAAGGTGACCCCGGACCGGATCTCCTCGACGATCTGCCGCCGCGGGTACGCCGCCTCGGTCCGGCCAGCCAAGGAGGTCACGAACCGGATCAAGGTCCGGGTGGTGCACCGCTATGGACTCGACGGCACGTCGTTCGCAGCGATCGAGTTGGACCACCTCGTGCCGCTGTCGCTCGGCGGGGCGAGCACCGAGCGCAACCTCTGGCCCGAACTGCGGGCCGGCCGCCGCGGCGCCGTCGCAAAGGACGACGTCGAGGTACGCCTGCACGACAAGGTGTGCACTGGCCGGCTCGGGTTGCGGGCCGCGCAGCAGGCGATCGCCCGGGACTGGTCGACCGCGCCCTGAGCGGGTTGGTCAGCGATGTGCGGTTGGCGTCATCTCTGCCATCCGCGACCAGCCGGAGCCGGCCGCCACGACGTTGACGATCTCCGGGGTGTCCGCGATCACCTCGGCCATCCGGGTCATCCCGGTCTTGACGTGCTCGCCCTGCATGTGGGCGACACCCGCGGCCTGGTCGGCGAACGCCTCCACCAGCACGAAGACGTCGGGGTCATCCACGCTGCGGGACCACTCGAAGAACAAGTTGCCCGGCTCGGCCCGGGTTGCCTCGGTGTAGTCGGCGACGATCGAGAGCCAGGAGTCGGTGAAGGCTGGCTGGACGCGGAACTTGACGACGATGAAGATCAACGCAGTGATCCCTCCCGGTAGCAGGCAGCGAGCCCGCCTGAGCATACGGAGCGTGATCCACCGCGCAAGGGTCTGCGCGCCGCTGATGGCCGAGCCGCCATCACGCTTGTGGTCCACGCCGCCGTCCTGCGACGCCAACAGCCGGGCCGTCGCAGGCGTCAGGACCGCCCCCGGTTGGCATCGAGCACTTCCCGCATCGCCGTGGCCCTCTTTGAGTGGTTACGGGTGCTTCGTGCCCGTCGGACGACGCGGCCAGTGCCGCCGCGGGCGGCGATGAGGCGCCGGGCGCCCGCTTGTTGTCAGTGCGCGAGGTCGGCGCGCACCGGGT
>JAYUMN010000153.1:0-7924 GCA_043762595.1 Frankiales bacterium | reverse complement strand
ATCCCCGCTGGGCAACCGCTGTGGCCACGCAGCGGACGGCCTGACCCAAACCTGCCACGTCCACCTTCGCCCTCGTCGATCCGAAGCAGCGGACCGATGCCCAGGGGGCCGGCCGCCGCCAACTGCGCGAACGGCCGTGCGAGTTCGTGCACACACTCGTGCCGCTGACTGCGCCGCCGATCAGCGCACGCGGGTCGAAGCGGCAGCCCGGTGCGGTCCTGTCCCCAGTCGAGCCGCCAGGCGCCGGTCGGTGCGGGTCGTCGGGAACGGCAGGGATGACGGGGCACTGAGCCCTGAGCACCGTCCCGAGGCATCCCCAGCTGGCGAGTTGCGGCGCCAGCCGCAGCGTCAGCCCCGCCGGTGCGGGCGTGTCGATAAGCAACGCTGCTCACTCGCCGCCGCCGTCGTCGTCAACGAGGTTGACAAGCATCGACAGGAGCCGGCCGCGCCAGGTGCGAGGGGCACCTGGCGCTGGACGTGCTGCGGTGGGCGAGCACTCCGCAGGACACGCTGTCACCGGCACGCACCTGCTCGACATCGACGACGTCAGCGAACGTCCGTCGTAGCAAGCCCAACGCCTGCGCACGGGTGACCGGCACGGGCTGGCCGCGTCGACGCTTCGCCATCTCCTGCCACACGTCCAAGTCGCGGCGCCGCTCCCAGTGCGCTGGCTGCCGCTGGAAGCCATTCGCCCACGAGGGCAAGGCGGAGCGTTTCACTCGGATGAACACTGGTCACGTCTGGGATTGGCCAGCGACTCGTCCTTCCCGGCCGCGAGGGTGCCCTCAGAGATGGCGATCAGGCCGGAGACCATGCCTCCTCCCCCACGCGCCCAGGGGAGGAGGCATGGTCGGGTCGGTGCCGAAGCATCGGGCCGGTGAGAACCCCAGCCTTGCTGCTAGCAGCCAGTCAGGTGGGATGGCTCATCAGGAGGCGAGCGTGGCCGTGAAGACCTCCTCCCGCAGACCCAGGTCAGCCACGGCCTGGCGGCGGTCGGTCCAGACTGGGTGCACAACACCGTTCCCGGCTGCCAGGCCCTCATAGTCGCCGTACTGGTTGCCAGAGTCCACGCTCGGGGAGCAGCAGCTCTCGTCGGTGGGTGCCGTGGCGATGGGAGCAGACGTGAACGGGCTACCGACTGCCCTGGCGCGTACCAGCGTGAAGCGGGTCGCTGTCGCGCCGTGGGTGCCGGTGTCGTAGTAGGAGACGTCCAGCGCTCCGGTGGACTGGTCGACGGCGAGCCACTGGTTGAACTGGTCGCCACCGGCCGGAACCGGGGTGGCCAACCAATTCACGCCGCCGTCGGGGGAGGTGGCGACGTACACGCTCGTGGAAGCGCTCGAGCCGTTGGTGTAGCTGCACATCAGTGTTGTCTTGTACGAGCCGCAGGAGGGGTAGACCAGCGCGGCACGCGTTGCCTGGGCGGCTACGGCGAAGTCGAAGCCGGTCACCTTGGCCACCGTGTGCCGGGCCGAGAACGTGGAGCCGCCGTCCGTCGACGACACGTCGACGATCGCTCCGTGGGCGTAGTCCTGCCAAGCGACGTGCAGGACACCGGTCGCGGTGACGTAGGGATCGGCACCGATGCCGCCTGTCTTGCCGGTGAAGTCCCCGCTCACGGCGATGGGTGCTGAGAAGGTCAGCCCCCCGTCATCAGAGAAGGACAGGACGACGACGTTGTTGCCGTTTATGTCCGAGGAGCTGTTGCCGGTCGCGTTGTCCCAAGCGAGGTAGACCCGGTCGTGGTGGGCGGCGCTGGCGTCGACAGTGATCATGGGCTTGTCGTTGAACTGATCAGACCCGGTCCGCGGTGCGAAGAAGGTGCTCGTCCAGTGCTTGCCGTTGTCGGACGAGCGGGCCACCGCCATCTCGGTGCCGTTGATCGAACCGCCAGCGGAGAAGAACACCACGATGTACCCGTAGTAGGCGTGACCCTGCGAGTCGAATGCGATCGTCGGGTCGGAACCGAAGTCAAAGCCCCCACTGGTGATCGGAGGGGGCAGCGGGAGATCGGTGCCGGTGAAGGTTTTCCCCCCGTCGATCGAGGCCATCGCCCTCATTGGCAGCCGTTGGATCTCGTTGCTGCCGGCAATGACGACGCTGCCGTTGGTGCTGGTCGCGATGAACGTCTCGCTCTGCGACCCGCACTCGTAGCTGGCGTCGACGTTGCCGCCGTAGGCCAGCTGGCCGGTGCTGCCTGAGTTGCCGCTGCAGACAGGCGACGAGCCGCTTAAGACGCTGAGGTACTTCCCGTACCAGGAAGCCCCGTCGTAGCTGGACAGGTTGCCGGCCTGGGCTGACCAGCCGGGAAGGCCAAGGGCGACCAGCGCTGCGACGACCGTCGTGACGAGCAGGGACTTGGTATGGCTCATGCAACCTCCCGGGTCAAGGGCGGATAAGACCACCCGGCCAACGGGTTGTCAGGTGCCCTGACGAGGGCCGCGGGTCGCCGATGGATGCCGGGGGCGGCACGAGAACCTCAGCACATGATTGGGGTTGCCAACCTCCTGCGGGTGCTGGCGGGGTCTATGCCACGCGAGCGAGCCCGCGGGCTGGTCGCTGGCGCCGGCAGCATCGACGACATTGACCTGCTCCTGGGAAGATGAATGGGGAGGCCCGATCGCGAGCCGACGTGGCGAACGCCCCCACGGAGACTCTCTGTCCGCGCCGTGCCCGCGGGCGGGGCGGACCAAGAAATATCCACGCCCCGTGCCCCACGATTGATCAGGTTGTTTGCGGGCCTGTCTTATCCCGCGCAATATCGCCGGGGTTGGTGACTCGCGGTGCGCTAAGACCAAAACGCCGGAGAACGCCGACCCTGCCGATTCGGCGGCAGGTGTGGAGCTCAACCCGAGACAAAGCCGGCTCGCCGGCCGCGCAGCCGCCCGTGATCATGCGGTCAGTAGCTGTGGCGCAGTCGTCCCCGGTGGCGATCCGCTCCTACGCCTCGACCACCTGAACGCAGGCTGTGCTCCAGCAAGATGGTTGACAACGGGATGGTTTGCGAAGGAGCCGGCGGGCGTGGAGTCCGATGAGGTCCTCCGGTGAGGCTGGCCGGTGAACGTGCGGTGGTAGTCCGGGGTGATGGTCGGCAATCCTTACAGCGCCCGTACCTTCCTGCCAGGGTTTTGCCAGGGACCGGGGGCAGCCTTCGGGGAGTCAACCAACCCCATCGAAGGAGCACCCCCCATGTCGAAGATCCGCCCCGGTCTGATCGGTGTCAGCGCTGCCGGGACCGGCCTGGTTGCTGGTCTCGCGCTCGGCGTCACCGGCCTCGCGAACGCCGCCGGCACCACCACCACCTCGCCCTCGAAATCCGGCTCGGCCGGCGTCGCGAGCGAGGGACATCACGGCCAGCACCGCGGAGACCGTGACCGCCGTGGGGCACCAGACCTGGTCACCGCCGTGAGCGGCAACACGATCACCCTCGACACCCCCACCGGCATCAAGACCGTCACGGTCACCCCCGCGACCGTCTACAAGCACGGCCAGGGCGCCGCCTCGCTCGCGGACGTGAAACCAAACGAGATCGTTCGCGTCCGGTTCGTCGACCCAGCGGCCACGGCCCCAGTGGCCAAGAGCGTGCTGATCGAACTGGCTCGCGCCAACGGGTACGTCACCGCCGTGGACGGCACGTCGTTCACCGTCACCGGCCGGGACGGCTTCGCCCGCACGGTCCAGGAAGGTAGGACGACCGTCTACCGCAACGCCGGCGCAGCCGGCCGGCCGTCGGAGGTGAGCGTCGGCAAACTGGTTCGTACCGAGGGCAACGTCGATGCGAACGGGACAACGCTCGACGCGACCCGGATCGGCACCGGGATGCCGCCGCGGACAAAGCCCGGCGCGGGTACTGGCCCTGACAGCGGCCCGCGCAGCACGACCGGCTGACCACGGAGAACACTCCCCCAGCGAACGGCGGTGGCCTTCCCCGGGCCACCGCCGTTCGCCTGCCCACGGCTCCACAGGACAGCGGCCGCAGGGACCTCGAGCTGCGCTCACTGCATTCCGCGAGGGGCTGGTGCTCGGTAGGCCGGCCTGGAACCAGCGGTCCGGCCAATCCCGGGAGCCCCTCTACGCCAGATCCCTTGGGCATCGGCCCTGTTCGGCAGCCTGCTTCGCGGCCGAGCCGAGATCACCTTGCGGTCGTATTGCGGTCGTGGCCGAACAGCAGTCAGGGCCCTGATCTGGTGACCAAGGCCCTGACCTGCACTTTCGGGGTGGAGCTGAGGGGACTCGAACCCCTGACCCCCACACTGCCAGTGTGGTGCGCTACCAGCTGCGCCACAGCCCCGCATGGTGAGGTGCCCACACTACAGGGTGGCGTCGACGGGAACGCTGCCCAGGTCCTGGGCTCCCTCGGGCGCTCCGACGAGGGGACCGGGGCTCGCATTGTGCCGTTCCAGCCGCCAGCCGCGGTCGGCCTTGACGAGCACCGACCAGCAGGTGTTGCCGAGCGCGGCCAGCCGCCACGACGTCTCGGTGGGCAGCCCGAGCAGGGTCCCGAGCAGCGCCCTGGCCGTACCACCGTGGGTGACCGCGACGAGCGTCCCGTCGGCCGGCAGGTCGACCTCGAGCACGCACTGCGCAGCGCGGGCACCGGCCTGCTCGTAGGTCTCGCCTCCGCCGCGCGGGACGTCGACCCCGGTCTGCCAGGCTTCGTACTCGTCCGGGAACTGCTCGAGGGCCTCGCCCGAGGTCAGCCCCTGCCATCGGCCGAGGTCGAGCTCGCGCAACCGTGGGTCAAGTTGCAGCGACACCGCGCAGGCCAGCGCAACCGGCTGGGCGGTGTCGCGGGCCCGGGCCAGATCGCTTGACAGCACCGCGTACGGCGTCCACCCGGCCAGCACCTGCGCGACCACGCGGGCCTGCTGGTGGCCGACGTGGTCGAGTGGTGTGTCGAGTTGGCCCTGGATGCGACCGTCGACGTTGTGCGTCGTACGACCGTGGCGGAGCAGCACCAGCCGACGGCTCAGGACGTCCGCCCGACGGCTCGCTGTGCGTCAGCGTCGACGAAGGGGATGACGGGGCAGTCCTTCCACAGGCGCTCCAGGGCGTAAAATACCCGCTCCTCCTGGTGCTGTACGTGCACGACGATGTCGCCGAAGTCGAGCAGCACCCAGCGCGCCTCGGTAGCGCCCTCGCGGCGGATCGGTTTGGCACCGAGGTCGCGGAGGCGGTCCTCGATCCCGTCGACGACGGCCAGCACCTGCCGGTCGCTCGGCGCTGACGCCAGTAGGAACACGTCGGTGATCACGAGCTGCTCACTGACGTCGAGCAGCAAGATGTCGCTGGCAAGCTTGTCGGCGGCGGCCTGGGCGGCCGCCAGGCCCAGCTCGACGGCGCGCTCGGAGGCAGGCACAGCGACTTCTTCCAGTAGGGGCACCTAGTTTGTCACGAGGCGAAGTCGGCGCCGACGAGCACGACGACATCACTGAGCGTACCGAGATCGGCGGTGCGTACATCGTCCTGGGGCAACCCCAGCGCGGCAGCGACCTTGGCGCCCAGCGCCTGGTTCTCAGGCGTCGCGTCCCGGATCAAGACCTGACTAGTGGCGTAGCCGAAATGCTCGGCGTTGCGCGAGCCGACAAACACCAGACCGGCCGGAACGAGCCGGCTGCGCACCTTCTCGCCGATGCCCGGGGTGCCGACGCCGTTGAGGACGAGCACGCGGTTACCGGTGGAGCGGGCGCCGGCCGGCACCGACTGCGCGAGCAGCCGATCCACCAGGGCGGTGCTGGCCGGCGCGTCGATCCGGAAGCGGATCTCGTCGGTCCCAGCGTCGATCTTGATGACGGGCAGCGAGTCGTATTGCAAGTCCGACGCTTTGTCATCACCGCGCAGGCCGCTCAGCAGGTCGGCGAGTTGCCTGACCGGCAACGTCGTCACCGAGGTGGCCCCGAGCGACCCGAGCAGCGGCTCGACCTTGTCCGGCAACGCGATGAAGATGCCGTCGAGAACCGCCTGCAACCTGGCCAACCGGGCCTGCTCCTGCTCACCAGCGGCAAGGTAGGTCGCAAACGCGGTCGCGCGCGCACCGTCGAGATGCTGCCGCCCGGGCTGCAGCACGATGGTGGCGCCGGCGACGACTTGGACGTCGACGGTGACCTGCACCCCGCCCTCAAGGTCGACCAAGTGACCGACGGTCGGCAGGTCCAGCAGCCAGCCACCGTCAAGCGTGACGCCGATCAGGTCCGAGAGCGCGCTGCGGGCACCGGTCTCGGGCGAGGTCCTGATGACCCGGCCGAACGGCACTATCCCAGCACCGGGCACGGTCACGATGACCTGCGGCGGCACGAGCACGACGGCGCCGCTCCGACTCGCCGGGTCATGCGCCAGGACGGCGCTGGCGACAGCCGTGCCGGCCGGCCCACGCACCTGCAGCAGCACGGTCTGCTGCGTCCTGGCTTGTGCCGCTACGGTTTTCGGTGGGACGTCGTGCCGGCGGATCAGCACCACGGTGACGACGGCAAGCACCACGACGGCGAGCGCGAGGGCCCCGGCAAGCAGGCGTCGGCGCTGTTGCCGGCGCTGTCGTCGGCGCTGTGCGCGCCGGCCCAGACCTTCGGTCACGGCGAGGCCAAGTAGAGGTGTCGCTTGTCGATGTACTGCACGACCCCGTCCGGCACCAGGTAGTAGACGGGCAGCCCGCTCTGCACGCGCGCACGGCAGTCGCTGGACGAGATCGCCAGCGCCGGCACCTCCAACGTCGTCACAGCGCCGTCCGGGAATCCGCTGAGATCGGCCTGCTCGTAGCCCGGTCGACTGACGCCCACGAAGTGCGCCAGCCCGAACAGGTCGTCCGCCGCCTGCCAGCCCAGAATCTGTGCCATGGCGTCGGCGCCGGTGATGAAGAACAGCTCCGCTGCCCCGTCGTAGATCCGCCGGAGGTCGCGCAGCGTGTCGATCGTGTACGTCGGGCCGGGGCGGTCCAGGTCGATCCGACTCACCGAGAAACGGGGGTTGCTCGCGGTCGCGACGACCGTCATCAGGTAGCGGTCCTCGGCGGCGCTGACCTCGCGGTTCGTCTTCTGCCACGGCGAGCCGGTCGGGACGAAGACGACCTCGTCGAGGCGGTAGCGAGCGGCCACCTCGTTGGCGGCGCACAGGTGGCCGTTGTGCACCGGGTCGAAGGTGCCGCCCATCACCCCGATGCGTCTGCCCACGCGGCCCGAGCCTAGTGGGCGGGCGGCTCAGACCAGCCGGCGACGCGCGAGCCGCCAGCCCAGCCGCAGGACGATTGCGAACACACCGAGCACGAGCAGCACGAGCAGTCCCCGGCCGCTGCGCGCGACGATGCCCTGTATGCCGCTGCTGAAGCCGTACTTGGCGTCGCGCCACGCCCGTGCGAAGCCGCCCTCGATCTTGCCCGGTGGCTGCACGATCGGGTCGTCCTTCTGGCTGACCGAGACGGTCAGCGTCGACAGGTCGCTCTGGTTGGCGAGCAACTGGCGCTGGCCTTCCAGCCGGTCGATCTGACCCTGCACGTCGTCGACCCGCTGCTGCACCGTGAGCGTCTCGCCGATCGTGTTGGCCCTGGACAAGATGGTCAGGAACCGGTTGCGGGCCGCCCGCAGCGAGGACAGTTGGGCTGCGGTGTCGGCGTTCTGCGCCGTAACGTCCCGGCCGGAGGTCGCGGCGCTGCGCACCGTCACCCCGCCGAGGGTCCGGACTCGGGCGACGGCCTTCTCGAAGTTCTCCGCCGGGATGCGGAACGTCACGGTCCCCGTCGGCGTCGCCCCCAACTCCTGCGTTGAGCTGGTCGAGACGTAGCCCTGCAGCCCCTCGACGGCCGTCTGCACCGCGTTGCGGGTCGGGGTGACCCGCTTGTCGTCGACGACCAGTGTGATGGTGCCGCTCTTGACGACCCGCGACGCGCCACCGTCCGGCGCCGAGGCCGGCGCCGCCTTGGCCACGCCGGCCTGGG
>JAYUMN010000152.1:0-2801 GCA_043762595.1 Frankiales bacterium | reverse complement strand
CTCACCGACGGCCTGGGTGAGGAGACCGTCGACTTCGAGCCCAACTACGACGGCAGCGAGGTCCAGCCGTCGGTGCTGCCTGCGGCCTACCCCAACCTGCTGGTCAACGGCACCTCGGGCATCGCGGTCGGCATGGCGACAAACATGATCCCGCACAATCTCGTCGAGGTGGTCGACGCGGCGCAGCACTTGCTCGAGCAGCCGGCGGCCTCGCTCGCGGACCTGATGCGATTCCTACCGGGGCCCGACCTACCGACCGGGGGCCAGCTGCTCGGGATGACCGAGGTGCGCTCGGCGTACGAAAGCGGGCGGGGGGTGGTCCGCATGCGGGCAACCGCCGAGATGGGCGCCCTGGCACGGGGAAAGACGAGCATCACCGTCACCGAGTTGCCCTACGGCGTGGGCGCCGAGCGGGTCATCGCCAAGGTCAAGGAGCTCGTCAACGCCAAGAAGCTGCAAGGCATCGCCGATGTCAAGGACCTCACCGACCGCTCGCTCGGCACCCAGCTGGTCTTTGAGGTCAAGGCCGGCTTCAACCCGCAGGCGGTGCTTGCCGAGCTCTACCGGCTCACCCCGCTCGAGGAGAGCTTCGGCATCAACAACGTCGCGCTCGTCGACGGCGAACCCCGCACCCTCGGCCTGAAGGCACTGCTCGAGGTCTTCCTCGCCCACCGGGTCGATGTCGTCACCCGACGCACCCGCTACCGGCTGCGCAAGGCACAGGAGCGGGCGCACCTCGTCGAGGGTCTGCTGCTCGCGCTGGCCAACATCGACGAGGTGGTCCGGATCATCCGGGCCAGCGCCGACGTCGCCGTCGCGCGCACCCAGCTGATGGACCGCTTCGGCTTCTCCGACGTGCAGGCCGGCTACGTGCTTGACATGCAACTCCGCCGCCTGGTCGCCCTCGAGGTCGACAAACTCGAGGCCGAGCTACGCGAGCTGCGGGCGCTGATGGCCTCCCTCGAAGGGATGCTCGCCGACCCGGCGGTCCTGCGCCGAGTCATCTCGACCGAGCTGGCCGAGGTCGCCGCCAGACACGGCACCCCCCGTCGTACCGTCCTGGTGGGCGGTGATCTCAAGACACTCGTGACCAAACCCAGCTCGCTCGAGGTGGCCGACGAGCCGTGCGACGTCCTGCTCTCCAGTGCGGGTCTGCTGGCCCGCACCCCGGTGCACGAGGGAGCGGTCCAGCCAGGTGGCCGGCGGCACCGGCACGACGTCATCGTGGCGACCGCGCGTACGACGACCCGCGGGCAGGTCGGGCTCCTCACCTCCGCCGGCCGGGCGATCCGCGTCGCGGTCCTGGACATTCCCGGCGTGCCCGCTGTCACAACCGGCGCCTTGTCGTTGCGCGGTGGCGCATCGGCGGCCGAGTTCGTCGAGCTGACCCGGGGGGAACGAGTGCTCGGGCTGTGCTCACTGCGCATGGACGGGCCGGGGATCGTGCTGGCCACCCGCGCGGGTGTGGTCAAGCGCGTCACCCCCGACTGGCCACCGCGGGGCGACTCCCTCGAGGTCGTCGCCCTGCGACCCGGTGACGAGGTGGTGGGGGCGATCGAGTTGCTCGACGGTCAGGAGGAACTCGTGCTGTTCGCCTCCTCGGGTGACCTACTGCGCTTCCCGGCCGAGGTGGTGCGACCGCAGGGGCGGTCCGCCGGTGGCATGGCCGGCATGAAGCTGGCCGCCGGGGCGACCGTGGTCGGCTTCAATGCAGTGCCCCTGCACGGCGCCGGGACGCTGTTCGACGAGCCGGTCGTCGTGACCGGCGCAGGGCTGCCGGCCGAGGGCCGGGGCAGGGCCCCAGGTGTGGTGTCATCGGTGAAGGTCACGCCACTGTCGGACTACCCGCGCAAGGGCCGGGCGACCGGCGGCGTGCGCTGCCAACGTCTGCTGTCCGGCGAGACCTCGCTCGTGTTCGGCTGGGCCGGGCCGGTGCCGGCCTGGGCGGCCGCCGCCAACGGCGATCCAGTCGAGCTGCCACCGGCCACCGGCCGGCGCGACGGCTCCGGCGTGCCGGTGGCCAGCCCACCGGTTGCCGTTGGCGGTCCGCACAGCAGCTGAACCCTGCCCTGGGTGGTAGCCCAGACCCCGGCGGGGCATGGTTGACACCACACACCTCGACGGAAAGGATCTGCACCCATGGCTCAGCAGCTCGTCGGCAAGATCGCCCTGATCACGGGGGCATCGTCCGGCATCGGCGAGGCGACGGCCGTTGCCCTGGCAGAGCAGGGAGCGGCGGTGGCGATTGCCGCCCGCCGGCTGGACCGCCTGGAGGCCCTGAAGGGCAAACTGGAAGCGGACGGCGCCACCGTGCTCACCCTCGAACTCGACGTGACCGATGAGGCGGCCTGCTCCGCCGCCGTGGACCGGACGGTCGCCGAGCTCGGTGACCTTGACATCGTCGTCAACAATGCCGGCGTCATGTTGCTCGGCCCAATCGAGGGTGCTGACACCCAGGACTGGCGGCGGATGATCGACACCAACGTCTACGGTCTGATGTACCTCACGCACGCGGCCGTGCCGCACCTGCTCACTCGCGGCGGTGGCGACATCGTCCAGGTGTCCAGCGTCGCCGGCCGGGTCGCCCGGGCGGGGTCCGGCGTCTACAACGCCACCAAGTTCGCGGTCAATGCCTTCAGCGAGTCGCTGCGCCAGGAACTCACGACCCGCGGTGTCCGCGTCACGATGGTGGAGCCGGGGGCGGTAGCCACCGAGCTGCAGTCGCACATCACGCACGCCGACACCAAGGCCGGCATCGAGCGCTGGATCGCGGGGATGCGCCCGCTGCAGGCCGACGACAT
>JAYUMN010000151.1:0-4890 GCA_043762595.1 Frankiales bacterium | reverse complement strand
AAGCGGTCGAGACCGCCGGTCGGTGCCTGGTCGGGGCTGGGGCGCTGGGACGTGTCGACGGTCGTCATGCGCGAGAGGGTGCCAGAGCCCGCGATGCGCAGCCGTCACCGGCACGTGTCACGCCGGTAACCTCCTGCGATGGGCCCCGTTGCGCGCAAGCCGGACCCGGCGCCGCTCGAGACCGATGACGTGCGGATCGTCGCAATCGGCAGTGCCCTCTGGGGCGTGGCCCTGCTGGTGTTGGGCATCGCCTGGCTGCTCGGTGCGCAGGTGCACGGCTGGTGGCTGCTGATGTGCCTGTGCGGGGTGCTGCTCGGCCTCATCGGGGTTCGCTACTGCGTGCGACGGCGGACGGCCACCACGGACTGACCAGACCCACCGTGCAAGACAACGGTGCGGATGCTCTACACCCGGTCGAGATCACCCTCGGCCGAATCGTTGTCGCCGCGCAGCCGAGCCGCGATGGCGTGCCGCGCGTCCCAGTCGCCGAGCCGCCAGGCGAGCGCTCGGGCCATCCCGGCGACGCCGACCACGTGGTCGACCCCGCCAGCCACCAGCCAGCTCACCGGCACCGGCTCGCCACCGGCCGTCGGCGCGGTCAGCCGATCGTGGACCACCACCTGACCCGGTGCGTCCACGTCGCAGACCGATCGCCACGGCAGCGGCCTGCCGCCGGGGTCGAGGGCCGGGACGACCTCCGAGGCAAGTGCGACATCCAGGGCCTCGGCGAGGTCGGCGGCCAACGCCAGTGGCACCGGCACGACGGCGTACGGCGAGACGCGGGCCAGCAGGTCCGGCCGGTCGACCACGACGGCGTCCTCGGCCGGCACCACCGCCAGCTTGCCGTCCAGGACCGCCCGCACCCGGTCGGGCGGGTCCATCGCTGCGGTCGCCAGCACGGCGTACAGCGCCCGCAACTGGTCGCGGCCGACCTGTCGTTCGGGGTCGGCGAGCCGGTCGAGCACCGCGTCCGGGTCGAGCTCCACGATCGTCGTGCGGGCCCCGAGCCGGGCGGCCAGGGGGTGCTGCGTCTGGTCGTACAGCCCGGTCAGCAACGGATCCGATCCGGGGAGGCGCAGGTCGAGGGGGCACTGCCCGTCGAGGACCCGATGCCGGCCCAGCCACCAGACTGCGTAGGCCGTGAGCGATGGCTCGAGCATCGACAGTGCTTGCGGCCAGGCGCTTTCGCGGACTAGGTCGAGGTCGCGGACGACGAGGCCCGGCTCGACGCCGGGCAGCAGGGAGTCCAGCCAGTCGTCGAGACCGTCGACGTCGTCCGCCACCTCGACGGGGACAACGGCGAAGCCGCGCAGCACGCCGACGGCAGCGAGCACATCGTCGTGGGCCATCCCGGGCGCGACCACCCCGAACCCAGCTGAGGTATCGACGACCGCGGCCAGCGGGCCGTCTGGCAGCAGCAGCTCACCGGCCCGGCGCCACTGGCCTTCGGTGTCGGGCAAGGGGAGCTCGGCGAGCCAGGGGAGCTCGCCCGGACGCACCCCGGCGGCGCCGACGAGGCCGAGCACGGCCTCGACCAGCGGACCGGGCTCCTCCTCGTCCAGGGCCTGCTCGACCGCGGCCCGCAGGCGAGGGTCCGCCAGCAGCGCGCGGGGCTCAGCCTGGACCGCGCCGAGGCGCAGCAGCAGCGGGTGTGCGGCGGCGGGATCGACCACCCGCAGGCCGAGCGCCGACAAGTCGACCGCCGCATCGGCCAGCAGCAGCCCCCTGGGGCCGGGCGCGAGTCGACCGCCGACGAGCGGTACCGGCAGCGCCCCGAGCTGGTCGGCGTCGGGCGGCAGCGCGGCGTAGAGCCGACCCCACCAGGCAGCCGGCCGGTCGATCCCGGCGAGCACCTCGGTGAGTTCGGCCAGGTCGATTCGGCGGACCCCGAGGGCGCGCAGGGGTTGCGCCCAGCGCGACCCCGACCACTCATGCGGCAGAACGCCGGGCAGCAGGTCCCCGAGCAGCTCGACGAGGTCGACAGTGGCGCCCTCGAGCACCACCGCGTCGCGCGCCCGACGGTCCCCCGCAAGGACCGGAGCGGCCCGGAACGCCTGCAGCACAGCCGATCCCAGCGCTGCGTCGACTTCGCCCGCGCCGAGCGGACCGGGCACGAACCGCAGCCGGGCCGGGTCGGTGGCGAGCCCCTCGACGAGCTCGACCAGGGCTTCAGCAACGTGCCGCAGGACGGCGTCGCGGAGCGGTCCGGGTGCGACCCGGCGCCGGTCCGGGCCGAGCGGCAGCGACGCTGCGATCAACGCCGGTAAAGACAGCGGGTCGTCGGTCGGGGTCGGCGCTCGCAGCACCGCCTGGCTCCCGTCCGGCAGGGCGAGGGGGACCCCGGCGGCCGTCACCTGCACCGCGCACAGGACCGACCACCGGGTCTGGGCGCGTTCCTCAACCGGACGGCCGGCCAGCAGGGCGGGGTCCAGGTCGCCCTCGCGGCGGACGACCCGCCAGCGCACCCCGGCGACGACGACGTCCGGCCCATCGGGCTCGACGATCAGGACGCGGTCGTCAAGCTCGAGCCTGGTGAGCCCCGGCAGCACCAGCAGCAGGGTGGGGTCGACGCCGGCGAGCGCCGCGGCGACAGCCGAGACCGCCGCCGGGCGGACGACCACCCTGACCTCGGTGTCGAAGCCCTCCGGCGGTCGCCCGGCACTGGCAAACGGCAGCCGCAGCAGGGGGACCCGGCCTTCGCGGGCCGCCAGCTCGCCGGCGAGCGAGGGCTGGCCGGCAACCGCCTCGGCGGTCAGGGCGCGGGAAAAGCGGACCGACCCGCTGGTGGACCTGACCTCCACCTCGTCCGAGACGGCGGCCACGGCGGCGAAGCCGACGCCAAACCGGCCGACGGTCTGGCCACCGCGCTTGGCCGAGGCGCGGAGCGTCGAAAGCCCGACGACCCCCTCAGCGGTCAACGGTTGGCCGGTATTCGCAGCCGACAACATTCCGTCAGCGAGGTGCAGGCGGAGTACGTCGCCTGCGTCAGCAGCATTCTGCGCGATCTCGACGATGAGCCGGTCTCGGTAGCCACCGAGGGCGAGGTCGTCCTCGGCGTTGGCGTCCTCGCGGAACCGGGCCGGTGAGGCCGCCCACGAGGCGAGGACCGCAGCGCGCAGCCCAGCCGTGCCGTGTGGGTCCGTCCCGGCGTCAGGCCCGGCGTCGGTCAGCTGGCGTGCCCGTCCGGCGTCTCGGCCTCGGGGCCCTCCGGCTGCGCGGTGGCGATGAGCTCGAACTCGTCGTCCTGGACCACCATGCCCGACCCGCTTACATGTGCCAACTCGATGGGGGTCTCACTGTGGGCACCGCAACCGTGGTCGAGCGACACCGCCCGGCTGTCGTCGGGAGACTGGGCATTTGCGCACACACCAAACACCGCCCGCAGCGCACCGGCCAGCGGGACGAGGAACGCGCAGTCCTGGCACCGGCCGGGCGCCTGGCGGGCCATCGACGAGGTCGGGCCGCTGTCCCCGTCGTACCAGCGGTCGGCCGTCGTGACCATGCCCTCCCAGGAGAGCACCCTGGCGCGGCCGAGGCCCAGCTCCCAAAAAGCCGCGGCAGCAAGGTCGGCCTCAGGATCGGCGTACGCACCGACGATGCGCGGGTCATCGGCCGCCGGCGGAAGCAGGTCGCCGGGCGCCAGGTCACCGGGCTGCACCCGCTCGTTCCATGGCACCCAGACGGGAGCAACAAGGGCCCCGCCGCCGGGCAACAGGACCACCTCGTCGACGGTGACCTCGTCGCTGCCCTCGGCGCGGGCGACGGTGACGGCCCAGCGCCAGCCGACGTAGGCCGGGTCGGCGCTCGCGAAACTGTGCGTGGCGACGAGCTCGCCGTCGGACTCGACGCCGAGGTGCTCCCCGACGGCGCTGCCACCGGCCTCGATGGCGATGGAACGGGCCAGATCGACGGCACCGGCCAGCGGCGCATCGACGTCGAGCGCGGGGGTGGGTGTCACGGCGGGCTCCTGCGTCTGGGTGGGGGCGGGACCAGTGTCGTCGACAGCCGGCGCAGGGACCCCATCGGCACGGGCACCTGTCATCGCGCCGGATACTCTCGTGGTGAGGTCGCGCAGCCTGCGCCGTACTCCTGCCATGGCACAAGTCCACCACGCCAGCCGCCTATCCGGCTGCACCCACCCGCCCGACCCAGCCCAGACCGGAGCCCCCGACATGACAGCCCGCCGCCCCGCCGTCACGTCGCTGACGGCGCTCGCCGCCCTCGCCGCGGTCGCCGGCTGCCAGCAACCGACGCCGGCCGTCACCCTGGTCAGCAGCGGACACCGCGTTCGCACCGAGTCCGCGGTCTACTGCCGGGCTGGCCAGACGGTGGCAAAGCGGGACTGCGTCACCAACGGCGGCCGCCGCGAGGTGCTCCGCGTCCGCAACGGCGATCTCGTCGGCATCGACGTCGACAAGGCGCTGTCGGACAAGGGCTGGGAACTCGTCGACGTCGACGCCAA
Organism: Frankiales bacterium; assembly: GCA_043762595.1. GTDB lineage: Bacteria > Actinomycetota > Actinomycetes > Mycobacteriales > SCTD01 > JAYSQK01. The sequence goes on along the minus strand of JAYUMN010000151.1, from coordinate 428 downwards.
GCAGCGCTCGGCCGTGCAGGACAAGCACTACTTCACGTTCAATGCCAACTTCGCCAATCGGCCGACCCCCGGCGTCATCGACCTGGAAGTGCGATCCCTGAGCCGGGTCGCGGAGAACGCGACGGTGACCGGCGTGTGGAACTTCCAGCTGGTCCAGCGCTAGTCCGACTCCCTCGGTAGGGACCGTCAGCGGCAGGACCTGGTCAGCCCGGCGGCGCCGAGCGCCGCGAGCAGTGGTGTGTCGAGTACGACGTACCGCACCAGCAGCCAGGAAATGTCGAGTACGACGTACCGCACCAGCAGCCAGGAAATGTCGAGAAACGACGAGGGTTGTCCCGCGGCGGTCGTCGCAGTCCGGGTGCTTGGAATCGATACCGCGATACCAGGCACAGGGCCGGCCACCGCGCCCAGCAGGCCGATGGCCGATG
>JAYUMN010000150.1:0-2474 GCA_043762595.1 Frankiales bacterium | reverse complement strand
CAGCGTTGCTCGGTGGGCGTCGTCCGCTGGGACGGCGTCGAGTCCATCGAGTCACTGCTCGGTCGAGCCGACCAGGCCATGTACGCCGCAAAGCACGCCGGCCGAAACCAGGTGTGGGCCGCCGGCTGATCCGGAACCACCGTCGACAAGACACCTCACGCGTGAGTAATCTTCGTCACACTGATGAGGAGGCGCGTGGTGGTGGGAAGGCCCAGCAACCTGCAGTTGGACGACCAACTGTGCTTCGCGCTGTACGCGGCCACCAACACCATGACCCGGGCCTACCGTCCACTGCTCGAACGGATCGGACTGACCTATCCGCAGTACCTCGTGATGCTGGTCCTCTGGCAGGACGAAGAGCACGCCGTCCACGAGATCGCCTCGCGGCTGGCGTTACCACCGCACGCGGTCAGTCCGCTCCTCGACCGGCTGGAGGATGCCGGCCTGGTCGCCCGTCGGCGCGCGGCTCCAGACCGGCGCGTGGTCCATGTCGAGTTGACGAGCGCCGGAGCCGAACTCGCCGCCGCCGCCGCCGCCGCGCAACGCACCGTTGCCTGCCGGACCCAGCTCGACGGTTCCGCACTTGATGAGCTGCGCGCTCAGTTGCAGGGCCTGGTCCGCCGGATGGCCGCAGCTGTCCCGTCCCGTGAGCCGCAGCGCCGACCGCGCCGGATCCGGCGACCTACAACTTCCGAGTCGGCCCCTTCGGCCGGCCAGAGGACCCAACCCGACCCGACCATTGGAGCCCTGCCATGACCGCTGCAGCACAAAACCAATCCCTGTTCGACCGGCTGGGAGGCATCTACGGCATCGCCGGTGCCGTCGATGTCCTGACCGACCGGCTCTACGACAACGCGTCGGCCAACCAGAACCCGCACGTGCAGTCCTTCCATGACCAGAAGGGGCACGCCGGGTTCAAGTATCTCGTGACTGCGTGGTCCATCGAGCAGACCGGCGGCCCCACGTGCTACCCGGGTCGGGACATGCAGGAGTCGCACGCGCACCTGCAGGTGTCGGAGTTCGAGTTCGACATTGTGGCCGGCGAGATCGCGGCGACGCTCTTCCACGTCGGCGTCCCGCAGCAGGAGCACAAGGAGTTCATGGCCATCATCGAGAGCTACCGGTCGATGGTCGTCGGATCTCCGAAGGAGAAAGAGGCCGAGCTGGTGCGGGAAACCGCCTCGGTCTGACCGGCCGGAGCAGGCGCCGGAGCCGGCCCACGCGCAAAAGCGTCGTGGTCGGCGCCGGCCCGGCGCCGACTGCGCAGGCGCCACCTGCCGGCCGGGCCGCCGGCAGAGCGTCGCCGGCAGAGCTCAGAGCAGGGCCGGCGCGAGCCGGCGCCAGTCCGGCGCCGGCACGTCGAAAGCATCCGCCCCGAGCACCTGTACGCAGACGTGGCTGGCGCCGGCGTCGAGGTGGGCCCGAACCCGGGCCCGGGCGGCCTCGACCCCGCGCGTGACCAGCGCGAGCTTGAGCCGTTCACTGCCGCCGCGCACCCAGTCGGCCTCGCCGAACCCCAGCCGCTGCCAGGACAAGCGGTAGTTCGGCAGCCCGGTGTAGATCTCCAAGTGCCAATGCGCCCGCCGCCGCCACACTTCGACGTCGTCGTCGAGCACGACCGCTTGCTCGACCGCGAGCACCTTGTCCGGTCCGAGGGCTGCCCGCGCCAGCGCGGTGTGCTCGGGCGTCACCAGGTAAGGATGCGCGCCGTCGGCTTGCTCCCCCGCGAGGGCGAGCATCTTCGGCCCGAGCGCGGCCAGCACCGTAGTCGGCATCGGTTCGGTGCCGGCGACGGCGTACGTCGCGCCGGCCAGCGCCTGGAGATAGCTGCGCATCGCCGACAGTGGCTGGCCGTAGTCGTGGCCGCGCATCCGCTCGACCAGCGGCCGGTGGCTCACCCCGAGCCCGAGCACGAAGCGCCCGTCGTACGCCGCGCCGAGGGTGCGGGCGGCAGCAGCCGTCGCCATCGCGTCGCGGGCGTGGATATTGGCGATGCCGGTGGCCACCGCCATCCGGCGGCTCGCCCCGAGGTAGAGCGCGGCCGCGGTGAACGCCTCGCGCCCGTAGGCCTCGCCGAACCACAGGGCGCCCCAGCCCTGCTCGTCGAGCTCGGCAACCTGCTCCAGCGCCGCGGCCAGCGGTAGGGCGTCGAGCGCGCCAGTCCACAGGCCGACCGTGCCAAGACTGGTCATGCCGCCATCTTGCCGCTGCGGCGGTGCGGTCGCCCCCGGAGTTCGACTTCGCCTGCGACGCGAAGACCACGACAGCAGGGAAGCGGACCTGATGACGGGGCGGCTGGGCGTGACCAACCGGGCAGATGCCCGTCGCTACCGGCCCTGACCTGCTGTGGTGGTCGTCAGGGCCCGCCGGACGCCGTGCCGGTGGGCCGGGTCACGAGTCTGGCTCGGGCTCCCGGCCGGTGACCTGGCTGGTGATGTCGTTCCAGAGCGGCACCTGGGCCCGGCTCCGGCGCG
>JAYUMN010000149.1:0-12940 GCA_043762595.1 Frankiales bacterium | reverse complement strand
CCGGACGCCGGGTCTGCCGCCCGTCACGGCAGGCTCCACGTCGGGTCATGTGTCACGTCGTGGTCTGTTGACCGGCGCCCTGGGCATGGCCGCAGTGCCCATGCTCGGCCAGATGGCGTCCGCGGCTGCCGTGTCACCTGCCCAGCCTTCGGTCCCGAACGGGCCCAAGCTGACGCTGGCGGGCGGTCGAGGGCATGGCGTCGGGGACGCGCGCGGCGCGGACATCGCTGTGTCAGGCGCACGCGGGACGCAGGGGCGCTTCGGCCTGATGTTCCCTGATCTGCAGCCGTTCCTGCCCGACGACGATCTGCTTGTCGAGCTGTCCAAGCAGATGGTCGACCCCCGGCCCCCGCTCGAGGACGTCTCGCTCAGCGCCGATGGCTTCGACAATCCCTACATCCCGGCCGGCTACACCTACTTCGGCCAGTTCGTGGACCACGACATGACCCGGGACCCGACGCCGCTGCCGCAGCAGCAGGTGGACCCACACGCCCTGCGGAACTTCGACACTCCGTACTTCGACCTTGGGTCGGTCTACGGGCGCGGACCGATCGCGGACCCGCAGCTATATGACCCGGCCCGTCCCGGAATGTTGCTCCTGGGCCGCGTGCAGGGTGGACCGCTGGACCTGCCCCGGGCCGCGGACGGCACCGCCTTCGTGGGCGATCCGCGCAACGATGAAAATCTGATCATCGCTCAGCTGCAGATCGCCTTCCTGCAATTGCACAACCAATTCCTCGCGGCGGGCATGAGCTTCACTGAGGCCCAGCGGCAGACCCGCTGGCACTATCAATGGGTGATCGTGCATGACTATCTGCCCCACATCGTCGGTCAGGACCTCGTCACCCAGCTGCTGCAACCGGGCCCACGGGGGACCATCGCGGTGGACAACCGCTTCTACCGGCCGGGCAACCGGTTGCGCCCGATGATGCCGCTCGAGTACTCCGTGGCTGCCTACCGCTACGGGCACAGCATGATCCGCGCGGAGTACGAGATGCACGAAGGCAACACCATGCCGCTGTTCGGGCCGCAAGGGAGCGACTTGCGTGGCTCGCGTCCGCTGCCGGCTGAGGCCTGGGCGGACTGGAACTACTTCTTCGAGCTCCCGAACATCGAGCAACCCGACGACCGCAACATGACCCGGATGATCGATACGAAGTTGTCGCTGCCACTGGCCAACCTGCCACCAAGTGTGGTGGCCCACATCGATGGAGCCATCCTCGCGCTCGCCGAGCGGAATCTGCTGCGCGGGAAGCGCCTCGGGCTACCGGCTGGACAGGACGTTGCCAGCGCGATGGGGGTCGCGCCGATCCCGAACGAGCGGCTCGGGCTGACCGACCCGCGGTGGGGCGGCAAGGCGCCGCTGTGGTTCTACGTGCTCAAGGAGGCCGAGTTGGGCGGTGGCTGCCGTCTTGGACCGGTCGGGGGTCGAATCGTCGCAGAGGTCATTCTGGGTCTGCTGGCACGTGATCTGACCTCGTATTTCAACGCGCCTGTACCGTGGAGCCCGGCCACGACCCCGTTCGCCATGGGCGACCTGCTCGTCATGGCCGGAGCCGTACCACTCGGCGCGTTCGGCTAGGACCCGGCATCAACGCCGCGGCACCGCTTCTGGCTGCCGCAGGACTGGGGAGCTCGCATCCCGCACCGACACCTGTCGCGCGCAGAGACGCGCCGCACAAGCACGTGTCGCCCGCAGCTCCACAGCCGTTGGGAGCCCCACGACCCCGGCGGGAATGAGGCGCCGGGGTCAGGCCCAGGGACGCCGCGCGACCTGCATGTAGCCATCCGTCGGATCACAGGTGCGCACCGGTTCATGCCTTCGACGTCAGCGACGCAGACCTCAGCTCAGCCCGTGCGGTCTTCGTCGCCACCAGCCAGGCCGCCGGCGTACGCGCTGGTACGACAACGCCTGAGCCCCTGGTGAGGCGCGTTGCCGCCGGCGAGTGCCTCAAAGTTCATCTCAGGAACACCCGACCCTCGCCCGAGTCCTTCGCCGTCGGCAAGCTGAATCGCTATGCCGACTCGGCCGGCATCAATGTCGGCAGGCATCGGGTGAGTTGGGGGCCAGCATGGTGGGCAGGTCAGCGAAGCGCCCAACAGTCGGGGGGTGGATCTCGATGGTCGGCATCGGGGCCGCCGAACCAGTCGTGAGGCGCTAGGAGGGACGGCCGCCAGACGACAGCGCTGGGTACCGGTCAGGGTGGGGCAGGAGCGTCCGCCCGACCGGACCAATTGATCGTGATGGGGCCACCTGGACGACGGCGCCGCGGGTCTGCTGGTCGTACGACTTAGGTCGGGCAAAGGTCGGGCAAAGGTCCCTCGCGTCTACTCAGGTCACGGGCCGTACGTGCCCGCCTGACGAAGGAGTCCCGGTGTCGGTCGGACCAGCAGCCACCCCCAGCGACGACGCGCGCCCCGGGCGGCGTCGCGGCTGGCGGAAGGTCAGCCACCGCCGGAGGCGGCTGCACGGAGTCAGCCTGCTGGCCATCCTCAGCCTGCTCGTCGTCGTGGTCGGCGGCGGCGTCGCCAGCGCGGTGGGCAATGGTGGGACCGCCAAGCCGCCGCCCCCGCCGCCGGCACCGGCGCCGCGTACCGGTCCGGTGTTCCGGACCTTTCCACCGGTCGCCCCCCCAACGTTCACCGGCGATCCGACGCACCTTGCGCTGCACCAGTTCAACGTGATCGGCTTCATCCAGGATGCGCAGGTCAACAACACAGAATGCTTGGGCGTCGCGCCGGCCCACTGGGGTGGGATCGTCGTCGTGAACAACCTGACCATCGTCGTCCCCTGCAACTCCGTCATCCAGATGCCGGCGAACACGTTGACCTGGAGTCAGTTCGTCAACCCGTCGTCCACCCCGGCAGTCGCGACCTCGTTGAAGCAGCTGAGTGAAAAGCCACCGGGCACGTTCCCGTCGTTCGAGGTCAATGTGGTCGGCAACACCGTCGTGAACCGGCACATTGCCGGGCTGATCACTATTTCGCAGCAGTCGCTGAACCAGGGCCAGGGCATCATCACCAGCATCGATTTCGCCGCCGGGCAGCTGCATGTCGGTGCCGCGGTGGGGGCGCTGGACCAAGCCGTCGTCGAGCTGAACGACCCGATCGGTCGCTTCGGCAAGCAGCACAGCCCCGATCCCCGGTTCTCGATCGATGAGGACAACCCGACGGTGCACGCGAGTACGGGCTACCCGATGTGCGTGCCCCGTGTCGAGCCGACGCGTTCGGCCGGCGCCGCCGCCACGGCTGAGGATCTGCTGTGCCCGCAAGGCAACCGGCCCGCGCCGGTCGGTGGTCACTGCCGCGACTTCATCGACGACGGGATGGGGGGCTTTCTGCCCAAGGGGGGAAATCTGTCGGCACCGATCGGCAACCCGGCATTCTGCGGACACTTCGTGATGCCACCGGCGCTGGGGCTGACCGGCACGCCGGACCCGACCAAGCAGGCGCCGTTCGAGGTCGGTGACTACATCACCTGGGCAGGCACGCTGCTCAGCCCGCTTGGGACGGCGCCGAGCCTGATCTCGGCGTACGCCATCGAGGCCGATGTCGGCATCTTCACCAGTCACGGCAGCAAACCGAGTTACCTGGCCATCGGCGCGTTCGGCATCGGGTCGGCCGATCCCAACGCGGTCGCCGTGAACGGCGCGAGACAGGAGACTGCGAACAGGATGTTTCTGGCGGCCGAGACGAGCGACGTTACGAGTCCGGTGGATATTTACCTGCCGGACGTCGACCCCGTCACAGGTGTCCTGTCCTACCGCTGGATCACGCCGTTCGAGATGACCGGGGAGTCCCACCCCGAGGTCACCGGCACGACGGTGCCGGGGGCGTTCATCGGCGGTGGCATCACCACGCAGTTCAGCGGCGTGCAGCCCCAGCGGATCCGGTTGCGGGCCACGAGAGCGCCGCTTGGTCTGCTGAACTCACCGCCCCGCTCCATGCTGGTCGTCAACCGGACGCTTTGCAATCCAGACACCGCCGGCACGCCCTCGTCAGGTGGCGTCACGTCCGCCGTCAACAACATCAAGACCAACCCCGAGTGTCTGACCAGCAAAACCGTCGCCAACGGCCTCGCGGCCGGCCGATACCAGGCGCCCACCTTCAATTACATCTTTCCGGAGAATGTCCAGAAGGGCGACCCGGTAGTCCCGAACAACTTGTGGGATCTCGGTTTCCTCAGCAACGGGGAAGGCGGGTCGAATGGTCAGGGGCCACTGACGCCGACGCCTTGGTGAGTCGACCGGGACTGCGGTGAGGCTCCGCAGTCCCAAGCCTGCCCTCGGCACGCGCAGGTCGCTAACCTCTGGGGACGCCGAGCCTAGGAGACGACATGCGGGTCGAAGATGTCCGCCGCCAGCTCACGACGCCGTTGGGGGCGCCTGCCTATCCGCCGGGAGGCCCCTACCGGTTCACCGACCGCGAATACCTCAACATCACCTACCGAACCGACCCGGAGGCGATGAGGAAGGTGGTGCCTGAGCCGCTCACCGTCGCCGAGCCGCTGGTCCGCTTCGAGGTCATGAAAATGCCCGACGTGACCGGTCTCGGTGCGTTCTGCGAATCCGGCCAGGTGTTGCGAGTCGAGTACGACGGGGAGCCCGCCGACTACCTGCACGCAATGTACGTCGACAGCCTCAGCTCGATCGCCAGCGGGCGGGAGATCAGCGCGTTTCCGAAGAAGATGGGGGCGCCGGCGCTGTACGTCGACACGGACACTCTGGTCGGCACGCTCGACTACGGCTCGCTGCGGGTGGCTACCGCGACGATGGGCTACAAGCACGTCCCGGTCGAGCACGCCGCGGCTCGCGAGGAGATCGGGCAGCCGACGTACGGGCTGAAGATCCTGCCCGGCTACGACCGGCGTCCGCGGATTCTTGAACTGGTCCGCAGTCAGATCACCGACATCACGATCAAGGGCGCCTGGAGTGGTCCGGCCCGGCTCCAGTTGTTCGAGCACGCGCTGGCCCCACTGGCCGATCTCCCGGTGCTCGAGGTGTTGTCGGCTACCCACATTCTCACCGATCTCACCCTTGGCCGGCCCGAGATGGTGCACGACTACCTCGCCGAGACAGAGCGCAGATGACTGACGAGGTTCGCTATGAGGTAGACGGTCGGATCGCGACGATCACGCTGAACCGGCCGGAGCAGCGCAACGCCATCAACCCGGAGCTCACCATCGCCATGCAGGCGGTGATGGAGCGGTTCGAGGCTGACCCGGACGTGTGGCTGGCGATCCTGACCGGTGCCGGCTCGACCTTTTCCGCGGGGGCAGACCTCAAGGTCATCGCGGCCGGTCGGGGCAGTGAGTTGGCATCGGACAAAGGGGGTTTCGCCGGGTTCGTCCGATACCCGCGCAGGAAGCCGGTCATCGCGGCGGTCAACGGCTTCGCCCTCGCCGGTGGGACCGAGTTGGTGCTCGCCTGCGACCTGGTGGTGGCGGCCCGGGATGCCGCCTTTGGGCTCCCCGAGGTGACCCGGGGCATCGTCGCTGTCGGCGGCGGGGTCTTCCGGCTGCCCCGCGCCATCGGTGCGGCGCGGGCCCGTGAGCTGATCATGACGGGGGACCGGTTCGGGGCCGAAGAGGCGCACCGGCTGGGTCTGGTCAACCACGTGGTCGATGCTGACGAGGTCATGCCAACCGCCCGCCGGCTCGGTGAGCGGATCTGTGCAAACGCGCCGCTGGCCGTCCGGGAGAGCCTGGCCATCGCCCGGGCTGCACTCGAGATCGGCGAGGATGAGGGCTGGGCGCGCAGCGAGGCGACATCCGTGCGGATCAAGCAGACTGAGGACGCCAAGGAGGGCCCACGCGCCTTCGCCGAGAAGCGGCCACCCCGGTGGACCGGCCGGTAGTTCGAAGGGAATCGTCGTGGTCGCACCGCTGGAGGGGATCCGCGTGGTCGAGGTGGCCAATTGGATGGCTGCCCCGGGGGCGGCCGCGATGCTGGCCGACCTCGGCGCCGACGTGGTGAAGGTGGAGCCGCTGCGGGGAGACGCTCTGCGCGGCATCACCCGTCAGCCCACGATGCCCGAGGGCCGCCCGGCGATCGACGCAAGCTTCCATCTGGACAACCGCGGCAAGCGGGGCGTCGCCGTCGCGCTGGACCGGCCGGAGGGCAGTGCGCTGGTCCAGACCCTGGCAGCCGGCGCTGATGTGTTCGTCAACAATCTGCTGCCCAAGCGGCAGCAGAAATTCGGCCTCGACGCCGAGACCCTGCACGGCCGAAACCCTCGGCTGGTGCACGCCACCCTGACCGGTTACGGACTCGACGGCCCCGACACCGCCCGCCCGGGCTATGACATCACCGCGTTCTTCGGCCGCGGTGGGATCACTCATTCGATCACCGCGCCGGGCACCCAGGCGCCGCGGGCTCGGCCCGCTCAGGGCGACCACAGCGCGGCGCTGGCCCTACTCGCCGCCGTCCTCACCGCGCTCCGCCTGGTCGACCGCACCGGCGAGGGTCAGGTGATCGACGTCAACCTGTTCGCCACCGCCGCCTGGACGATGGCGACGGACCTGTCGGCGACCCTCATTGACGGGCAGAACCCGCGTACGACGGGGCGCCGCGAGCGCTTGCACGCGCTGCAGGAGAGCTTTCTCACCGCTGACGAGCGGTGGGTCCTGCTGTTCATGCCGGAGGCGCACTGGTGGCCGCGGTTCAGTGAGGTGGTGGGTCGACCCGAGTGGGCGGCCGACCCCCGATTCGAGACGGTCCTGGCTCGGGTCGAGCACATGTCGGAGATCACCGACCTGATGGATGCGTTGTTCGCGAACAGGACACTCACCGAGTGGGGGTCGTTGTTCGACCGGGCCGGCTTCGTCTGGGCCCCCGCAGCGACCGTCGCCGAGGTCGCAGCGGACCCGCACGCCGAGGCGGTCGGGATGTTTCCCGAGATCGAACACCCGACGGCGGGACGGTTTCGTACGGTGGCCATGCCGATCCGGATCAAGGGCGCCGACATCGGTCCGCGCGGCGTCGGCCCAGAGCTCGGACAGCACACCACCGAGGTCCTGACCGAGGCCGGCCTCAGCCAGGACGAGATCGTGTCCCTGCTAGCCGAAGGGGTAATCGGTCCGCAGCCGAGCGTCGATGGAGGACGCTAGACGAATGCGCCGAGGCCGGTGATGGCGCGACCCACCAGCAGCGTGTTGATCTCCCGGGTTCCTTCGTAGGAGTAGAGCGCCTCGGCGTCGTTGAAGAAGCGGGCGACGTTGTACTCGAGCAGGACGCCGTTGCCGCCGAAGATCTCCCGACCGGAGGCGACGGTCTCCCGCATCCGGGTCGTGACGAACAACTTCGCCAAGGCGGCTTGCTCGTCGGTGCACTGGTCTGCGTCCTGGAGTTGCGCCACCCGCACCGCCATGGCGAGCGAGGCGGTGATGTTGCCGAGCATCTTGGCCAGATGGTCCTGGACGAGTTGGAACTTACCGATCGGGCGGCCGAACTGCTCGCGGGTCTTGGCGTAGTCAACGGCCGCCTCATAGGCCCCCATCATGCAGCCGATGGCATTCCAGGCCACCCCGCCGCGGGTGTGCCGGAGCACTGTGCCGGTGTCGCGGAAGGAGTTGGCTCGCTGCAGCCGATTGGCCTCGGGGATGCGGCAGCCGGTCAAGGTGAGGTCGGCGTTCTGGACGGTGCGCAGGGCGAGCTTGCCCGCCATCTTGGTCGCGGTGAATCCCGGCGTCCCCTGCTCGACGACGAAGCCCTTCACCTGCTCATCGGCGGTGTCGCGGGCCCAGACGACCACCAGATCGGCGAACGTCCCGTTGCCGATCCAGCGCTTGGCGCCGTCGAGCACCCAGGTATCGCCGTCGCGCCGGGCGGTGGTCGCCAGGCCGCCCGCGACATCGGAACCGCCGCCTGGTTCGGTCAACGCGAAAGCGCCGATGGTCTCCAGGGTGGACATCTTCGGCAGCCAGCGCTCCTGCTGCTCAGGCGAACCGCAGAACACGATGCTGCCCATCGCCAGGCCGTTGTGGACGCCGAAGAACGTCGCCATCGAGGTGTCGACGCGGGAGAACTCCAAGCTGATGAACGACGTCAGCAACCGGCTGGCGGCGGGCCGGTCCGGTCGGGGGTAGCCGATCCCGACGATCCCCAACTCGGCGATCTTCGGCACCAGGTGGTGTGGGAACTCCGACCGCGCCCAGAAGTCGTTGGCGATCGGGGCGATCTCGCGCTGGACGAACTCGCGGACCCGCAGGAGCACCTGCTGGTCGTTGGCTGGCAGTAGTTGCTCGTATCCGTAGAAATCCCCGAGCAGCCGCGGGATAGTGCCGGACTCGTGCGCAGGGCGCGTCCTGTTCGCGGTCGGCGGGTCGGCCGGACCGCTACCGGCGACGGTCCCGATGCCCTCCCTGGCGGCCAAGACGGCCAGTTGTTTGCGGTCGCGCAGCTCCATCCGCTGTTCGTAGCTCTGGTCACGAAAGCGCGCCTCGGTGGCGGTGCTGAGCAGGTCGATGGTCTCGGGGGTGAGCTCTGGCTCGCCGAGGTCCTTCCACCGGCGGGCCATTCCGGGACCGAGGTGTTCCAGCAGATGCCGCAGGCCACCGGGACCGCCACCGAGGTGGTAACTCTCGAACGGGCCGGCCGTCGCCCACCGCGGGCCGACCGATTCGGTGACCACCCGGTCCAGCTCCTCAGCGGTGACGACCCCCTTGAGGACCAGGCTGACGCTCTCGCGGAACAGCGCTGACTGGAGCCGGTTGGCCACGAAGCCGCCGATCTCCTTGCGCAGGACGACCGGCTGCTTGCCGAGCTCGGTGTAAAACGCCACCGCCGCCTCGACAGCGGCCTCCGAGCTCTGCTGCCCCGGCACGATCTCGACAAGTGGGACCACATGCGGCGGGTTGAACGGGTGTCCGACCAGCAGCCGGCCGGGGTCGGTCATGTCGGCGCTCATGTCGGTGGGCATCAGTCCCGAGGTCGACGACAGCAGCATCGCCCCGGGTGGCGCGGCCCGCTCGATCCGGGCGAACAACTCGCGCTTGACGCTGATGTCCTCTGGGCCGTTCTCCTGCACGATGTCCACGCCGCGGACAGCCTGCTCGAGGTCGGGCTGCACGTCGATCAGGCTCAGCAGCATGTCCGGGTCGTGGGGTCCGCCGGGCAACGTCGCCGCGAACTGCCGGACGGTTGCCTGCACGGTGTCGTGGAGGTCGGCTCTCGGGTCGTTCACCCGCACCCGCAGGCCGTGGCCGGCGAACAAGGTGGCCCAGGACAGCCCGATCGTGCCGGCGCCGATCACGGCCGCCGTCCGGCCTTCGCGGTTCGACATAGCGGGACTCCCTGGTGGTTGGCAGCTTGCGGATGGTGCCGTCACCTCAGGTGAAGGCGCTCATCCCGGTGATGTCCCGTCCAACGATGAGGGTCTGGATGTCGGCGGTGCCCTCGTAGGTGTAGATCGCCTCGATGTCGGCCATGTGCCGGATGACGTGGTTCTCCAACAGGATGCCGTTGCCACCGAGCAGATCCCTGGCCATCGCGATGACCTCGCGGGCCTTCCTGGTGTTGTTCATCTTCGCCAGGGCCGAGATCGTGTCGGTCAGCTTGCCGGCCTCGAGCAGCTTGGCCAGCCGCAAGCAGTACAGCTGCATCGCGGTCACCTCGGCCAGCATCCGGACGAGCTTGTCCTGCACCAGTTGCTTGGTCGCCAGCGGCTTGCCGAACTGGATCCGCTCCTTGGAATAGGTCAACGCCACCTCGTACGCCGCGACAGCGTGTCCGAGTGCAGCCCAGGCCACCGAGTTGCGGGTCGAGGACAGCACCCCACCGGCGTCTTTGAAGGTGTTGGCCCCGGGCAATTTGTTGTCGAGCGGGATGCGGACGTCGGTGAAGGTGAGGTCGGCCTGCCAGACGGCTCGGACCGAGCCCTTGCCCTGCATCACCTCGGCCTGGAAGCCCGGTGTGCCCTGCTCCAGCAGCAGGCCTTTGACGGCTCCGTCCTCGGTATCCCGGGCCCAGACGACGACGACGTCGGCGATCGATCCGTTGCCGATCCACCGCTTGCGGCCGGAGAGAACGTAGGCGTCACCGTCGCGGTGCAGCGAGGCCTCGAGGCCGACCGAATCCGAGCCGTGCTCGGGTTCGGTCAGGGCGAAAGCCCCGATCACTTCGAGGGCGGCCATCCCGGGCAGCCAGCGCTGCTTCTGCTCCTCCGAACCGAGTAGTGCGATCGACCGCATGGCCAGCCCGGATTGGACACCCAGGAAAGTCCCGAGGCTGCCGTCACCGCGGCTCAGCTCCATGTTGATCAGCCCCGACGCGGTCGGGCTCATCTGCGGGCAGCCGTACCCTTCGATCCCATCACCGACGATGCCGAGCTCGGCCATCTTGGCGATCAGCTCGAATGGGAATTCGGCCCGCTGCCAGTAGTCGCCGATGACCGGCAGCACCTCGTGGTCGACGAACCGGCGGGTCCGCTCGAGATAGTCGAGCTCGGACTCGGTGAGCTCGTCCTGCAAGCCGAGGTAGTCGGTGAACAGTGCTCGTCCGATGTCGTCGCGGCCGGTCACGGTGTGCCCTCGGGCGGGGTGATCTCGCGTTTGAGGATTTTGCCGGTCGGGCCCTTTGGGAGTTCGTCGACCGTCCAGATCACTCGCGGGTACTTATAGCCCGCGATCTTGTCTTTCACGAACGCCTTGAGCTCTTCGAGGTCGAGCTGCTGCCCGGGCTTGGCCACGACCGCGGCCGCGACCTCCTCGCCGAGTTGGTCGTGCGGCACCCCGACGACCGCGGCCTCCAGCACCCCGGGATGCTCATAGAGCACCTCCTCGACCTCCCGCGGGTAGACGTTGTAGCCCCCCCGGATGATGAGATCCTTCTTGCGGTCCACGATGGCGTAGAGGCCGTCCTCGTCGCGCACCGCCATGTCGCCGGTGGCGAACCAGCCCCCCACCATGACCTCCTCGGTCGCGTCTGGCCGCTGCCAGTAACCCTTCATGACGTTCTCGCCCCGGATGAAGATCTGACCGACCTCACCGTCGGGCATCTCCACGCCGTCGTCGTCGGCGACCTTCATCTCGACGCCCCGGATCGGGGTCCCGATCGAACCGGGCTTGCGCACGCCGTGCGGGTGGTTGAAGGAGGCCACCGGCGAGGTCTCGGACAGTCCGTACCCTTCGAGGACCGTGCAGCCGAAAGCCTGCTCGAATCCGCGCAGCACCTCGACCGGGATCGCCGCACCGCCGGAGCAGCAGACCCGCAGGCTGGAGGTGTCGGCGGCCGCCCGCGCGGGGTGGTGCAAAAAGGCAGTGAACATCGTCGGCACGCCCTCAAAGACACTCACCCGGTCCCGTGCGATCACCTCCAGGCCCTTGCCGGCGTCGAACCGCGGCAGCATCGTCAGCAACGCCCCGGCGTAGACAACCGCGTTCATCGCGCAGGTCTGGCCGAACGCGTGGAACAAAGGCAGCGCACCGAGTACGACGTCTTCGGGCGTGAACTCGAACAGGGTGTCGGCGGTGGTGATCGCGTTGCTGCGCAGGTTGTCGTGCGTGAGCTCAGCGCCTTTGGGCGTGCCGGTCGTACCGCTGGTGTAGAGGATGATCGCGGTGTCATCGCCGGCCACCTCGGCCATCTCCGGGACGGGTTCGGCCGCTGCGAGCAGGGCTGCGAACAGCGCCGGCTCGACGATCAGGCACTCGGCACCAGCGGCGTCTGCGCCGGCCTGGGCGGCAGCGGCGAACTCATGCCAGGCCAAGACCAGTCCGGCCTGCGGATCCTTGAGATAGAACGCGGTTTCGCGCTCCTTCAACAGCACATTCATCGGCACGACCACGGCCCCGAGCCGCAGCGCCCCGAAATAGACGACCGGGAAGGCCGGCACGTTTGGCAGCATGATCCCGACCCGGTCTCCGGCTGAGACGCCATGGGCGCGCAGCAGCCCGGCGCAGCGGGCCGCCGCAGCGTCCAGTTCCCGGTAGGTCAGGGTCGTGTCGTCTAGGCGCACCGCTGGTCGCTCGGGGTGTGCGGCTGCGGTCGTCGTGAGCAAGCTGCCCAGGTTGGCCATGAACCCTCCGTCAGTTCCTCGGCGCCGTACCCGTCTCCGCGGGCATCATCCGAAGCACGACGATAGAGCCACCAGCGCCCCGACGCAGGACGCCAGCCCGGCTGCTACAAAGCATGAGTGCGGCCGGCCCCGGGCCGGGCCGACACCGGAAGAAGGAGGGCCGATGGTCTCCGAGATGTATGGCCAGGGTGCGCGAGCGTTGCAGGACCGGTTCGACAGCAGACGGCTCGCTGATCGCCTGGTCGAGGTCACGGTGCACGACCGACTGAGCCGGACAGACCAGGCCTTCGTCGAGCGGTCGGCCCAGTTCTTCCTCGCCACCGTCGACCCGGACGGCTGGCCGGACGTGTCGTATAAGGGCGGCCGGCCGGGGTTCGTCCGGGTGCTCGATGCAGCCACCCTCACCTTCCCGTCCTACGACGGGAACGGGATGTTCCGCAGCCTGGGTTCGATCCAGGCCGAGCCGCGGGTGGCCCTGTTGTTCGTCGACTTCGGCCGGCCGGACCGAATGCGGGTGCAGGGCCGCGCGACGGTGTCGGACGATCCGGCGCTCGTCGCATCGTTCGAGGGTGCTGACCTCGTGGTGCGGGTCGAGGTGGACCGGGTGTGGCCCAACTGCCCCCGCTACGTCCACCGGATGGAGCTGACCGAGCACTCGCCGCACGCGCCGACGCCCGGACACCAACCGCCGGTACCTGACTGGAAGCGATTGGAGGTGTTCCGTGACGTCTTGCCGGGCTCCTGACTCAGACGATCCCGTGCCTCTGGGCCCACAGCGCCGCGCTGGTGCGGTCGCCGACCCCCAGCACGATGAAGACCCGGGTGAGGTGCGACTTGACGGTCTTCTCGCTGATCTCCAGCCGCCTGGCGATGCTCTTGTTCGGCAGGCCGATCGCGACCAGCGACAGCACCTCGCGCTCGCGTG
>JAYUMN010000148.1:0-2902 GCA_043762595.1 Frankiales bacterium | reverse complement strand
TACGTCGGACACGACTGGCGTTCACCCGCTGCACAGTCGCAGCGAACGTGCGACGACGTCGCCGGTTGTTCACAGACTCGCCAACCGTCCACAGCCGGTGCGGCGCGGCAGTCAGCCGGGCGGTGCGCAGCTACGGTGACGGCATCGACGGACGGGAGAACGGGTGGCACGGCGGACGGCGCTGGCGGTGCTCGAGGTCGCCCTCGGCGCGGTCCCCGGTGCGCAGCCGCGAGAGGGCCAGCGCGCGATGGTCGCGGCGGTCGAGCTGGCGCTGCGTAGCGGTGAACACCTGCTGGTGCAGGCTGGGACGGGCACCGGCAAGTCGCTGGGCTACCTCGTGCCGGCGCTCGCCAGCGGCAAACGGGTGGTCGTGGCGACGGCGACCAAGGCGCTGCAGGCCCAGCTCGTCGACAAGGACCTGCCGCGCCTGGTTGCGGCGCTCGAGGGCCCGCTCGGCCGTCGCCCGACGTACGCGCTGGCGAAGGGACGCGGCAACTACGTCTGCTTGCAGCAGCTGCACGACGGCCCGGGGGCGCGCGAGCCGGAGCAGGACGAGCTGTTCGAGGGGACCGCAAGTGCCCTCGGCCGCACCGTGCTGCAGCTGCGCGATTGGGCGGCGACCTGCGCGACCGGTGACCGCGACGAGGCGCCCTTCCCGGTGACCGACCGGGCCTGGCGGCAGGTGTCGGTGAGCGCGCGTGAGTGCCTGGGCAGCAGGTGCCCCGACCGGGTCGACTGCTTCAGCGAGCGGGCTCGGGAGGCGGCGAAACAGGCCGATGTCGTCATCGCCAACCACACCCTGCTCGCCCTTGACGTCTTCACCGGCGCGCAGGTGCTGCCCGAGCACGAGGCGGTGGTCCTCGACGAGGCCCACGAATTCGTCTCGGCCGCGACCGACGCCCTCTCACACGAGCTCTCCGCCCCCGCCGTGCGCCGCGCCGCGGCCGCAGCCCGCGAGTTCGTGAGCCCGGTGATGGCCGAGCGGCTCGAGGACGCCTACGCCGGGCTCGATGGGCTGCTCTCGGTCCTCGAACCGGGCTGGATCCGCGCCTTGCCGGCCGGGCTCGCTGATCTGCTGGGAGTCGTCGAGCAGGTCTGCGGCGCGGCGGTCGCAGAGGTCGGCCGACAGCAGGATGGCGCCGAGGAGCTCGAGCAGGCCCGGCGGGAGCGGGCCAAGGCCGCGCTGGCCGAGGTCGCCGAGGCGGCCGGCGAGCTGCGCGCGCCGTCGACCAGCAGCGCGCTCTATGCCACTGCCGACGGGACCCTTCGCGTGTCGCCGCTGCAGGTCGGCGCGGCGCTTGCCAGCCGGCTGTTCGGCGAGCGGACAGTCATCGCCACCAGCGCGACGCTGACCCTCGGTGGGTCGTTCCGGCATACCGCCCGCGAGCTCGGCCTGGTCTGGCTGGCCGGCAGCGGTCCCGATGAAGCGCGCGACGACCATGAGCCCGCGGCCGCCAGGGAGGTGCTGGACCACGACGACGACCAGGCGCCCAGCCGGTGGCGCCACCTCGACGTCGGCAGCCCGTTCGATTACCCGCGGCAGGGCCAGCTTTGGGTGGCCAGCTCGCTGCCCAACCCGGGGCGGTTCCCGCTGGCCTGGGCGACGGAGGTCGACGAGCTGCTCGTCGAGCTGGTCGAGGCAGCCGGCGGCCGGACGCTGGGACTGTTCTCCTCGACCGCAGCGGCGGTGCGGGCGACGGCGGCGGTCCGCGCGGCCACCGGTCTGCCGGTCCTGCTCCAGGGTGAGGACTCAGCAGGTGCGCTGCAGCACCGGTTCGCCTCCGACGCCCGCACCTGTCTGTTCGGCACCAGGTCGTTCTGGCAGGGCGTCGACGTGCCGGGCAGTGCCTGCCAGCTCGTCGTGCTCGATCGCATCCCGTTCGTCCACGTCGAGGATCCGCTGCTGAAGGCGCGGCTGGCGGCGGCCGGGGACCGCGGTTTCATGGAGGTCACCCTGCCGCCGGCCGCCGTGCTCCTCGCACAGGGTGCCGGTCGCCTGATCAGGTCAACGACCGATCGCGGCGTGGTCGTGGTGCTTGACCCCCGGTTGACGACGGCCCGTTACGGGAGCGTCCTGCGGCAGACCCTGCCCGCCTTCTACCTGGCGAGTGACAAAGCCCGGGTGATCGCCTCGCTGCGCGCGATCGACCGCCACGCTGCGCCGCTGGATCCGGCCGGTCCCCCTCCCGCCGAGCGCCGGCGGCTGGCCGGGGCCCGCTAGCGAGCGAGGCACACCCGCTTGCGCATCATCCGCCGATGTCCGCCCGCAGGTTGTCAAGGGTGAGTTGGTCCTGTGGACAACCGATTCAGGCGAGCGCATGCACCGTTCCCCCTTGCACTCGCCAGCGTCCGGTGTGGGTCTGGACTGCGTCTCCGTCGCGCCCTACACGGCCCGGTGCTGCGGGTCGGCTGCCTGCTGTAGCTGACTTCGCTCTTGTCAACGGCCCGCTCTGGCCCGTCATGGGCTCAGCAGGCCGACCGGGCTGTGAAGCCGCGGCCAGATGGCCAGCGATCAAGTTGTGGTCGCTCCGGCTCGCTGCCGCGGCCGTCGGCGTCAAGGCGGGAGCGGCCGCCATCCTGGCCGGCGCCGCCGGCTCGACCGGCCCCAGGAGGCGGTCGCTGGGGCCAGTTAGTACCAGTTGTAGGACTGGCTGTGCGACCAAGCGGCGCAGGGTGAGCCGTAACGATCGGCGATGTAACCCAGGCCCCAGCGGATCTGGGTCGCCGGGTTGTCCCGCCAGTCATCCCCGGCCGAGGCCAACTTGCCCGCCGGCAAGGACTGCGGGATGCCGTAGGCGCCACTTGAGCTGTTGGTGTCGTGGACGTGCCAGTTGCTCTCGCGGGTCCACAGACTGTCAAGGCAGCCGAACTGGTCGGCTTGGCCGCGGTCCGTCAAGATGGC
>JAYUMN010000147.1:0-11588 GCA_043762595.1 Frankiales bacterium | reverse complement strand
GGATCAGCGTGTTGCGTCGTACGCCTGAGCTGTCCGTCGCAGCTCGATGGGCAGGAAGGCGCCCGCGTGCAACAAGGCCGAGCTGAGCCCACCGGTGCCCGCTGGGTCAGCTGCCTCGCGAGACCAGCCGGCGGCCAGTCGGGTGGCCTGGAGGGCGGCCCGCTGGGGCGGCAGCGCCGGTGCGGCACCAACGGTGAACTGTTCGGGGTCGGCGCCGGGCAGCACCACCAGTGCGGTTGCGACGTTGCGCTCGAAGCCGTCCGAGGGCCGGTTCACCACCAGGCCGTTGACCCACATGACCGAACTGCCGCCCCCGTCAAGGTTCATCGCGTTGCGGGCGCCGAGTGAGCGCATGAACGTCGACAGCTCGCGCAGCGTCATACCGGCGCTGTATCCGGGCTGCCGGCCGTCGACGACCACCATCAGCAACGTCCCGTCAGCGGTGATCCCGACCGCGGTGCGGGGCTGGCGCTGGAAAAAGGCACTGCCGTCACCGTCGAGGTCACCGGTGACGGCCGGGAGGCCGTCGACGACCAGCTGTGGCGTACCCCCAATCAGATCGACGGCGCCCGCAAAGCCCAGCTGGGTGCTGAGCCGGACGTCGGCGCCGGTCGGCAGGGCCCGGACGAGATCGGCGCCCGGGTCGGTGGGCCCCGCAGCCAGGACCTGGCCGGCGGCACTCGGGGTCGGCGCGTCGCCGGCTGAGCAGGCGCTCGCGGTCACCCGCTGATTGCTCTGGATCGTGCCGTCGGCGGCCACACCGGAGACGCTTGTCGGCTCGAGCACCGCGAAGCAGCTGTTGACCGCGGGCCGCTCGGTGCTCGCCGTTGTGAAGCCGGCCACCGCCAGGCCGCTCGGCGGTCCAGCGTTCCAGCGAGAGATCGTCGGGGCCGCCAGCGTGGTCGGCGGCGTGAACGTCGGCGCCGGGCTGGGGGTTGCCGCCGGTGTCGGCGGGTCGGTCGGCGCGGCGGTCGGCGTCGCGGTCGGTGGCGGGTCGGCCGTCGGTGGCGCGACCGGCCCGGGTGGCTCGGTGTTGATCGGCGTGGGGTTGAGATTCTGGGCGGTGATCTGCACCGACGGGAACCCCATCGGGGCCTGCAGGCCGTCGCGGGTCAGCCCGACGGCGCGTCCACGGACCTGTTCGGTCTGGATGAGTCGGCCGTGGGCGGCGAAGGCGTGCACCGGCCGGCCCGAACCGAGGAAGTAGTCGCCGTTGATCGCCGCGACCCCGTTGGCCCGCCGGGCCATCGTGGTGGTCGGCTCGAGGACGCCGAGCCGACCGCCACCGAGGACCGTGGTCGGGCTGGACGCAGCTGACAGCACCACCCGGACGACGTTCGCCACGAACGGCCCGGACGGGTCGCGCAGCACCTGATGGGACACGCCGGGTGCAAGGTCCCTGATCCGGCGTACGACGGGGACGTCGCCCACCCCGCCGTACCGGATCTGCTGGGTCGTCCCGGTACCGCTGCGAAAGCTCCAGGTGCCGGTGGCGGCGTGGAACAGGCCAAGGGTGTCGGTGCCGTCGTGGTCCCAATCGCCGGCGACCGGCAGGTCGCCGGCAGCGCCGTAGGTGAACGAGGGCAGGTTGCGTCCGTTGACCTGTTGGAAGAGCCGGTTGCCTCGAAGGACGGCAATGTCGGTGCGGCCATCACCATTCCAGTCGCCGGCCACCGGCTGGTCGCCGCGTTTGCCGAAGCGGATCATTCTCGTGGTCGGGCCGTGGTTGGTGCTCTTGAAGGACCAGGTGCCGCTACGGAACACCGCGAGGGTGTCAGTTCCGTTGCCGTCCCAATCACCGAGCAGCGGGACATCGCCGCGGCGTCCGTACTGCACGGTGTCCACCGCACCACCCCGGCTGTTGCGGAGCAGCCAGGTGCCGGCGCGCCACAGGCTGACCGAATCGTCACCGGCCGCGTCGAGGTGACCCGCGATCGGGACGTCGCCGGTCAGCCCCTCGGCGTAGGTCGTGGAGACGCCCGGACCGAGATCGCTCCGCAGCCACCAGGAGCCCGCGCGCCGCAGACCGATCCGGTCGTAGCCGAGGGCCGCCGGGGCGGTTGGTAGCAAGGAGCGCAACGACGCCTGCGGGGTGGCGGGACGGGCCGGACCCGCCGCAGCGATCGGCAGCAGGCCGAGCAGTAGGGCTGGCACGGCAAGGGCGGGCACGGCGATGCGCAGGGGGTGGGGCACAGGGGGTCCTCGCGGGGGGGAGAGGGTGGATCGCCCCCGCACCATGCCACGGTTGACCCGGCCGGGAGGGCGAAGGGCTCGGTCTGCGGCGGTTCGTGTGCCACCATGGCCGGACGAACTACAACCATGTTGTTCTCGCCCGAAGGGGCGCGAAGGAGGCCCCATGGACGCCGCGCAGCACATCGCCCCGGCACTGATCGAGTCCGGTGCGCTGTCCGAGCGTGATCGTGAGGTGCTCGCCTTCGAACGGCAGTGGTGGAAGTACGCCGGGGCCAAGGAGCAGGCCATCCGCGACCTGTTCCAGATGAGCGCCACGCGCTACTACCAGGTGCTGAATGCCCTGATCGACTCCCCGGCTGCGTTGGTCGCCGATCCGATGTTGGTCAAGCGCCTGCGGCGGTTGCGCAGCACCCGGCAGCGCACCCGATCGGCCCGACGACTCGGGATGGACGTCTGACCGGCGACGGGCCCGGTCCACCTGACGAGCCGGATTGGACCTCCCCGACCGTCGAACCCGCCGGCGGGCCAGCCGAACCGATGCAGGCCGCCCCGGTACCGCCGCCCGACGAGGGGTCGGGGCCGGCCGGGCCCGTCGTGCGTGGGCCGAGGCATTCGGCCAGGCGGGCGGGGTCGGGGGCGGGGCTGGCCCGACGCGGCCGGGCGCTGGCCGGCGCTGTCGTCGCGGTGCTCGGCGTGTCGCTCGGCATCGGGGCGTTGCTGTTGATCGATCGCGGCCACGATCGGCCGGCGGCCGTCGCCCCCACCCGAACGGCGCCGGCCGGTCGGATCCCACCACCGCCCGCCCCGACAGCGACTGCCGGGTCGACGGGCGGCGTCGCCCGGCCGTCGCTGCATCCCGCTGGTCCGGTGCCCCTGAAAGGCAGCCCGCCGAAGGGCAGCCCACCGAACGCCAGGCCGGGATCGGGCGGGCCGGCCGCCCCGATGCTGGCGGTGACGGTGCTGAACAACTCACGGTTCACCGGCCTGGCCTGGCGAGCCGCCGCCCGCTACCGCGCGGCCGGCTGGCCGGTCGCGGCCACCGGCAACTTCAGGGGTCGACTACGCGCCACCACCGTCTACTTCGAAGCGGGCCAGCAGCCGTCGGCGGTCCGGTTCGCCCGGCAGTTCGGGGTGGCCCGGGTGCTGCCGAGGTTCGCCGGGCTGCCCGGCTACGGGTTGACCGTCGTGCTGACCCGCGACGCCGCCTAATCGTGTCGCTCCCTGAGCCGTCGACGGCCGGTGGGACCAGCGCGCTCCAGGCCCTGCTCAGCCAGCCCTCGCGGGCCCTGATCGCCCTCGACTACGACGGCACGCTGGCGCCGGTGGTCGACCGGCCCGAGGACGCCGTGCCCGAGCCGGGTGCGCTCGACGCCCTGACCCGGCTGTCGTCCCGGGTCGGCCAGTTGGTGATCGTGTCGGGTCGGGCGGCCGAGGTGGTGGTCGCGCTGGGCGGCGTCGCCGACGTCAGGGGACTGGTCGTCCTCGGCCAGTACGGCGCCGAGCGTTGGTCCGCCGGGCACCTCACGGCCGAGCGGCCATTGCCGGGGATTGCCTTGGTCCGCGAGCAGCTCCCGCCGTTGCTCGTCGGGGAAGGCGGCCGGCTCGAGGACAAGGGCCTCTCGCTGGTCGTGCATACCCGCCGTGCCAGGGATCCTGGTGGGGCGCTGGTCCGGCTCTACGCGCCCGTCGCGGACCTGGCCGCCGCCGCCGGGCTCGAGGTGCACACCGGCCGGCTCGTCCTGGAGCTCCGACCACCCGGGCACGACAAGGGTCGGGCGCTGCGCCGGTTCCTTCGCGACCGGTCGGCGGTGCTGTTCGCTGGTGATGACCGAGGGGACCTCGCCGCGTTCGACGAGGTGGACCGGCAGCGCGGCGGAGGTGTTCCGGGGCTGCTGGTGTGCAGCGACAGCGACGAGGGACCAGACGAGCTGCGCGCGCGGGCCGATCTCGTTGTTGCCGGCCCCGCCGGGGTCGTGGCGCTGCTGCAAGCACTTGCCGAGGCCCTCGACCCCGGCTGAGCGGCCGGCCTGGTCAGGCCAGGTCGCGACGGGCGGCGTAGGACGCGAGCGCGGCCACCTGAGCCGGGTCCAGCGACGGCCGGACAGTGCTGAGCGCGCTGTCGAGGTGTGCGGCGGTCACCGTGGTCGCGGCCATCGACTCACGCATGGCGGTAAGGGCCGCCTCCCGGACGAGCGCCGCGCAGTCAGCCGCCGAGAAGCCGTCGGTGCGCGCCCCGATGGTCGCCAGGTCGACCGCCGGGTCGAGCGGGACGTGTTTGCTGGCGGCCCGCAGGATCGCCGTCCGCGCCTCGGCGTCGGGGGGCGGGACGAAGACCAGCCGCTCGAGCCGGCCGGGCCGCAGCAGGGCCGGGTCGATCAGGTCGGGCCGGTTGGTGGCGCCGATCACCACGACGTGGCGTAGTGACTCGATTCCGTCCAGCTCGGTGAGCAGGGCGGCCACCACCCGGTCCGTCGTACCGCCGTCGGTGGATTGTCCGCGCACCGGCGCCAGCGCATCGATCTCATCGAGGAAGACCAGCGAGGGGGCTGCCTCGCGGGCCCGGCGGAACAGCTCGCGGACCGCCCGCTCGGACTCGCCGACCCATTTGGTCAACAGCTCGGCGCCCTTCACCGACAGCACGTTGGCTTGCCCGGAGCCGGCGATGGCCTTGACGAGGAAGGTCTTACCGCAACCCGGCGGACCGTAGAGCAGCAGCCCGCGGGGTGGGGCGACGCCGAGCCGGGCAAAGGTGTCGGGGTACTGCAGCGGCCACAGGACCGCCTCGGTGACGGCGGCCTTGACCTTGACCATGTCCCCGACGTCCTCCAGCGAGAGTTGCTCGATGTCAGGGGAAGCGCCGCCGAGGGACGTTGGCCGGACCACCTCGAGCGCCGCGTCGAGGTCCTGCGCGGCGACCACCGGCGACGGCGCATCGGTCTGCCGGGCGGCAGCCCGTAGCCCGGCCTCACGGATCAGGGCCAGCACGTCCGCGGCCACGAATCCGGGGGTGCGGCCGGCGACGCCGTCGAGGTCGACCGAGGATTCGAGCGGCACGCCCGCGGTGGCGACCCGCAGCAGCCGCAGCCGCTGCGCCCGGTCGGGCAGCGGGACCGCGAGCTCGTGGTCGAGGGTGCCGGGGCTTCTCAGCTCAGGGTTCACCTGCTCGGGACGTGCGGTGGTGCACACGATCGCGACCTGACCGGTCGCGACGGTCTCTCGGACAGCGCTGAGGAAGACCGCGGTCAGCGGGTCTGCGCTGTCCCGCGGTGCGAGCGCTTCGACGTCCTCCAGCAGCACGACGGTCGGCGTGCTGCCGGCGGGCGTCAGCAGCGCTCGCACCTGCTGCGCGGCGGCGTCGGGGGTGAGCCCGGCCAGGGCAGGCCCCCAGGCCTGCAGCAGTCGGGCGCCGAGCGAGGCGGTGACCGCCTCGACGAGCGCCGCCTTCCCCGAACCAGCCGGTCCGGTCACGAGCACCCCCATCGACGGCCGGGTGCCGAGCCGGGCCAGCAGGTCGCGGTGGTGGAAGCCCAGGCCGAGCCACTCGGCGAGCGCGGCGGCCGGCGTCTCGAGGCCCGGCAGATCCGCAACCGTCGGCACGTGCGCGGCGCTCGGCGCGGTCATCAGGGTGGCGCTGCCGGTGGTCGAGGCGCCGCCGCGCCAGCCGACGACGCTGCCCATCGTGACGACCGCGGGACCGGCCGGTGTCACGTCGATGATGGTCATCAGCAGCGACGACCAGGCCGGTCCCAACTGGGCGGCCAGCCGCCTTCGGGTCGCCACGACGTCGACGGCCCCGATCGGCGCGAGGTCCTGAGGCAGCAGGGACACGTTGTCGCCCGCGGTCACCGCTTTGCCGAGCAGCGCGGTGCGCAGCACGGCTGGGTCGACGGCGGCGAGCACCTCGGCCGGCCCGGCGACGGTCACCGCGACGGCCTGGGTCGACGGGACACGGGACACCTCGACCGGGCTCTGGTCGACCACCCCGAGATTGCCCAGCACGAGGTCGTCGCAGAGCAGCACGCCCTGCGGCGAGCCCGGCGGGGCGAAGGCGACCAGCGCCCCCGTCGTTCGCCGTCCGGTGAGCAAGACGACGTCCCATGGCGACAGGCCCAGCGCGCCGAGCACATCGGGGTGCAGCCGGACGACCCCCCGTCGCTGGTCGAGCGCGGACGGATGTAGCACTGCCGTGAGGGTAAGCACCGGCCGAGGCTAGAGCGGTGCGGCCGGCAGCGCGGCGAGCTGCGCCGCCAACCAGGCTGCCGGTGGCAGCGCGGCCGCGGCCGCGGCGAGCCGGTCGCAGCGGGCCCGGCGCTCGGCCGGGGCCATCACCAGCGCCTCATGCAGGGCCGCCGCGGTCTGGCTGACGTCGAAGGGGTTGATGAGCAGCGCGTCGGCGCCGAGCTCGTCGGCGGCGCCGGCCTCGCGCGACAGCACGAGCGCGACGCCGTCCGGGGACAGCACCGGACCCTCCTTGGCGACGAGATTCATCCCGTCCCGCACCGGGTTGACGAGCAAGACGTCGGCCAGCGCGTAGGCGGCCAGCGACCGTACGTAGTCGTCGCGAACCTCCAGATGCACGGGCAGCCAGCCGACCGTCGCGAACTCCTCGTTGACCTCGCGAGCGAGCCGCTGGACCGCGGCGGTGTACTCGCGGTACTCCGGCAGATCGTGCCGCGAGGGGTAGGCGAAGGCGAGGTGAACGACGCGCCCACGGTGTTCGGGCCGACTGCGCAGCAGCTCCCGGTAGGCCTCCAGCCCACGGACGATGTTCTTGCTCAACTCGGTCCGGTCGATCCTGAGGATGAGCTGGCGGTCCCCAACCACGGGCTCGAGCTGGTTCCGGCGGGCCACCACATCTGGGTCGGCGGCGCGGGCCCGAAGGCGGGCGGCGTCCACGCCGAGCGCGTGCACGCCGACGCGGGTGGTTCGGCCGGCGAAGGCGACCCCGCCCTCGACCTGCTGCGCGCCGAGCAGCTCGACGCAGCACCGGGTGAAGGCCGCTGACCAGCGCGGCGACAGGAAGGCCACCGAGTCGGCGCCGAGCAGTCCGGTCAGCACGTCGTGCACGATCTCGTCCGGCAAAATGCTGAACACCTCGGGCGGCGCCCACGGCGTGTGCGAGAAATGCCCGATCCGCAGGTCGGGTCGCTGCTCGCGCAACTGCCTTGGTGTCAGCGAGAGGTGGTAGTCCTGCACGAGCACCGCCTCGCCCGGTGCGGCCCGCTCGGCCAGCGCGCTCGCGAAGGCCCCGTCGTACGCCGTGTACGACGCCCACTCCCGCCGCCAGCGCTCGTCGAAGCTGGGGGCGCGGGACAAGTCGTGCAGCAGGTGCGCGACGAACCACAGCGCGCCGTTGGCGACCCGGTTGTAGGCGCGGTCGAAGGTCACCGGGTCGATGTCGAGCATCAGCACGCCGGCCGGGACGAGACCCTGCGCAGTGGCCCGCCGGTCGGCGTCGGTCAGTGCTGCGCAGACCCACAGCGGTTGGCCGGCCGGGTCGGCGGACAGCGCCGAGACGAGCCCGCCGGCACCTCGTCGAGCCTCGAGGCCGCCGTCGCCTTCGACGAAGGAGACGGGGCCGCGGTTGCTGGCGATCAGCACTCGCCGAGCCTAGGACCACCGGCTACAGTGGCGGCACAACTCCACAGCACGCTCATCCCGAGGGGCACCAGGGACACGGCCCGATGACGCCCCGGCAACCAGCGCTCGCGCCAGGTGCCAACTCCGTCCCGCGCTCGGTGCGTGGGGAAGATGAGGAGACGCATGACCACGCTCACCGTCCCGACGGCTTTCGCCGGGAGCCCAGCCACCTCGCTGACCTGCCGCGAGTGCGGTAACGAGGTGCCCCTGGCCCCGGTGCACATCTGTGACCAGTGCTTCGCGCCGCTGGAGGTGGCCTACGACGAGGACAGGCTCCGCCTCGTCACCCGCGCCTCGATCGAGGCCGGACCGCAGTCGATCTGGCGCTACGCCGGGCTGCTGCCGGCCGGCCAGGACCTCGCCACCCGGGTCGATCTCGGCGCCGGGATGACCCAGCTGCGGGACGCCCCCAACCTGGCCCGCGCCCTCGGCATGCGCAAGCTCTGGATCAAAGACGACAGCGGCAACCCCACCCACTCGTTCAAGGACCGGGTGGTGTCGGTGGCGCTATCGGCGGCTCGTGCGTTCGGCTACACCACCGTCTCCTGCGCCTCGACCGGCAATCTCGCCAACTCCGTCGCAGCGCACGCCACCCGTGCGGGGCTGCGCTCGATCGTCTTCATCCCTAGCGATCTCGAGCAGGGCAAGGTCGTGCAGACCGCTGTGTACGGGCAGACCCTCGTGGCCGTCGACGGCAGCTACGACGACGTCAACCGGCTCTGCAGCGAGGTCGCGGAGTACGAGGATTGGGCCTTTGTCAACGTCAACGTCCGGCCCTACTACGCCGAGGGCAGCAAGACCTTGGGCTACGAGGTGGCCGAACAGCTCGGCTGGCGGCTGCCCGAGCAGGTCATCATCCCGATGGCGTCCGGCTCGCTGCTGACAAAGATCGACAAGAGCTTCGGCGAGCTGTCACGCCTGGGCCTGGTGGAGGGCACCGCATACAAGGTGTTCGGCGCCCAGGCCAGCGGTTGCTCGCCGATTGCGACGGCGTTCGAGAACGGCTGGGACGCCGTCAAGCCGGTCAAACCTTCGACGATCGCCAAGTCCCTTGCGATCGGCAACCCGGCCGACGGTCCCTATGCCCTGGATGCCGTACGCCGTACCGGTGGCGCGATGGGCCATGTCAACGACTCCCTGATCGTTGAGGGGATCCGCCTGCTCGCCGAGACCGAGGGGCTGTTTGCCGAGACCGCCGGCGGGGTGACCGTCGCGACCCTTCGGCAGCTGCTTGCCTCCGGCGCGGTCGACGCCGACGCCGAGACGGTGCTCTACAACACCGGCGATGGGCTGAAAACGCTCGGCGCGGTGGCCGGGCTGGTCGGGCCGACGGCGACGATTGCCCCGTCTTACAAGGCGTTCGTCGCCTCTGGCGCGGGGCAATGACCGCCTCTGGCGCGGGGCAATGACCAGGCTGTGAGGGCGTGAGGCGGTTGCTCGCGGTGGTGGGTGGACTCGCCGTGGCCGCGACAGTGCAGGCTGGGGTGCTCACCCCCCGCCGGCTCCGGGTCCCCGACGTGCCGCTGTCCCCGCCGGGCTGGCCGGCCGAGCTCGACGGCCTGCGGGTCGCCGTCGTTGGTGACCTGCATGCCGGCGCACCCTGGGTGGATCTCGCCCGGGTGCGCGGCGTGGTCCGTGCGGTTGTGGCGGCTTCGCCGGACCTGGTGCTGCTGCTCGGCGACCATCTCGCCGATGTCGCGCTCGGCCGGCAGGTAAGCCCGACTGACCTGGCTGAAGCTCTGACCGGACTGCGGGCCGCCGGGCCGGTTGTCGGGGTACTCGGCAACCACGACTGGTACGCCGGCGGTCACCGGGTCCGGGCCGCGCTCGAGTACGCCGGCCTACCGGTGCTCGAGGAGTCGGCTGTCGCCGTGCTCGGTGGACGGCTGTGGGTCGCCGGGGTCGGTGATCTGTGGGAACGCTCGCCGGACGTTGGGGCCGCGCTGTCCGGGGTGCCCGAGGGCCTGCCAGTCGTGCTGCTGACCCACAATCCGGACGTGGTGTCCGACGTGCCGGCGCAGGTGCAGCTCGTGCTCGCCGGACACACCCACGGCGGTCAGCTGGCCGTGCGCGGCCGGCCCGTCCACACCATCAGCGAACGCACCGGCAACCGGTGGAGTCGAGGCTGGTACCCGGACGTGCGGATGTTCGTCACGTCCGGCGTCGGTTCCTCGACCCTGCCGGTGCGCAACGTCGTACCTGAGGTGCCGGTGTTGGTGTTGTCCACAGGCTGCTGACGGTGGCTCCACAGGGGCGGGCAGGCTGTCGCCAGGTGCACGATGACTGGTGTGACCGCGTCGCCGTTCTCCCGGCCGCTGACCAGGGCGGACCTCGAGGACACCCCGGATGACGGGCACCGCTACGAGCTCATCGACGGGGTGCTCATCGTGAGCCCGAGTCCCGCGCTCCCGCACCAAGACGTCGTCGGCAGCCTCTACCTGCTGTTGCGCGCGGCGTGTCCGCCCGAGTTGAAGGTGATCCTGGCCCCGTTCGACGTCGCCCTCGCCGACGACACGGTCCTGATCCCCGACCTGCTGGTGTCGCCACGCTCGCAGTTCACCAGCCGGGAGTTGCCCGGCCCGCCGCTGCTCGCGGTCGAGGTGCTCTCACCCAGCACCCGCCGCTTCGACCTGCGCCTCAAGCGCGACCGGCTGCAGCAGGCCGGCGCCGCGTCGTACCGGCTGATCGACCCGGAGCAGCCGTCGGTGATCGTGCTCGAGCTCCGTGCCGGGGTGTACGAGCAGGTCGTGCACCTGCACGGCGACGAGGCGTTCGACGTCGCGCTGCCCTTCCCCATGCACCTGGTGCCGTCGGCGCTGCTGGACTGACGGCGCCTTGCACTCTCGGGGGTCGAGTGCCAACATGGAGGTAGCACTCCAACGTGTTGAGTGCCAGATCACTGGGTGAGGCCGGCAGTCCGGTCGTCCGTCGCGGGCACCCATGGTCGGCATGTCCCCGACCGGGAGGAACGACGCATGGCAAAGATGATCGCCTTTGACGAAGAGGCCCGCCGCGGTCTTGAGCGCGGCATGAACCAGCTCGCCGACGCAGTCAAGGTCACCCTCGGCCCCAAGGGCCGCAACGTCGTACTGGAAAAGAAGTGGGGTGCCCCCACGATCACCAACGACGGTGTCTCCATCGCCAAGGAGATCGAGCTGGAAGACCCTTACGAGAAGATCGGCGCCGAGCTCGTCAAAGAGGTCGCCAAGAAGACCGATGACGTCGCCGGCGACGGCACCACCACCGCCACGGTGCTTGCCCAGGCGCTCGTGCGCGAGGGCCTGCGCAACGTCGCGGCCGGCGCCAACCCGATGGGCCTGAAGAAGGGCATCGAGGCCGCTGTCGCCAGCGTCGTCGAGGCCATCGGCAACGCCGCGAAGGATGTTGAGACCAAGGAGCAGATTGCCTCGACCGCCTCCATCTCGGCAGCCGACACCACGGTCGGCGAGATCATCGCCGAGGCGATGGACAAGGTCGGCAAGGAGGGTGTCATCACCGTCGAGGAGAGCAACACCTTCGGCCTCGAGCTCGAGTTGACCGAGGGCATGCGCTTCGACAAGGGCTACATCAGCCCCTACTTCGTGACTGACCCGGAGCGGATGGAGGCGACCCTGGACGATCCGTACGTCCTGGTCGTCAACTCCAAGATCGGCTCGGTCAAGGACCTGCTGCCGCTGCTGGAGAAGGTCATGCAGTCCGGCCGACCGCTGGCAATCATCGCCGAGGACCTCGAGGGGGAGGCGCTCGCCACCCTG
>JAYUMN010000146.1:0-1527 GCA_043762595.1 Frankiales bacterium | reverse complement strand
CTGTACGGCGCGGCGGGCCGGACAGTGAGTGGTCGGGCGCCGGAGTTGGCAGCCACGGCCGCGGGTGAGCCCCCCAAGTCAGTCGGGGAGGCCGAGGTCGCGGGCCTCGAAAGCAAGCAGGAGCTCCATGCGGTCCCTACCCGAATCCAGCCGGCGGCCGGTCAGGTCCTCGACCCGTCGGAGCCTTTGACGGAGGGTGTGGCGGTGCACGCCGAGCTGGGCGGCAGCCTCCTCCCAGGACCCGTTGTGTTCCAGGAAAGCGCGGAGGGAACCGGCCAGCGCCTCGCCCCGGGTGCCTGCGCCGTCAAGCGGCCCCAGCACCGCGCCCGCGTACGTCGCAACAGCGCCGGGGGCGCCGACGTCCAGCGCGAGCAGTAGCTGCAGGCTCGCCAGAGCCATCACGTCGATGAGCGCAGAGCCTGTGTCCGCCGCCGACATCGACGCCTGGGACGCCTGGCGGGCCGAGCGGGCCGCAGCTCCCGGTCGTACTGGCGCGCCGAGTCCGACGGGGGTCCCGTCGGCGCCCGAGCGGACGAGGGTGACGAGATCCGGCGGGGCGTCGCAGACCAGCAGGACGACCTCGTCGGCGCGCTCGCAGATCAGCAGACCGGGCAGCGCGGCCGAGAGCGTGTCGAGGAGGTACTCGCGATCGGCGCCCGCCGGCGGCCGCAGAACGACGGCGCGCACGGACGTCGCCCGCAGGCCGACCGAGGCGAGCAGGTCGGTTGCGGCGTCAGCTGGCAGCTCGGCTGCCAACAGGGCCATCGCGACGTCGGACCGCCGCCTGCGGTCCGCGTCGCCCGCTCCTCTGAGCCGCTCCAGCTCCAGGGTGAGCAGGACGACTGCGGCCGCGACCAGCTGACGCTCGAACGGGCCGGGGGGCGTTGCTGAGCCGCACGCGACGAAGCCGCGCAGCCGCTGTGATCCCAGCGGCAGGATGCGTACGTCCCGGTCCGGGCTCAGGACGCTGGCGGTGGCCTGCATCCCGTGTACGGACAGGCGACCGAGCTCATCGGTGAGGTCCCTTGTCAGCCCGTCCAGATCGCCGCCGGCCGATCCGATGGCGGCTCCCGCGGCGTCAGTGACGAGCACCGCCAGACCGGTCAGCTGCGCGAGGGCGGCCGTGACCGCCTGGACGCCCCCGGGGTGGACCGCGGCGGCGGTCAGGGCCCGTTGGGCGTCGAGCGCCCGGACCAGCTCGGCGTACCGGGCCGCCGCCAGTTGGGCGAACACGGCCTCGGTGACGGCCAGGAAAGGGGTGCGTTCAGGGACCTCCAGCAGCGGGAGGCCATAGCTCATGGCGGCCTGCACGAGAGGCGCAGGCACCTCCGCATGGGACAGTGTGCTGCCCGTTCCTACTGCCAGGCAGGCGATTCCGGCTACGGCGAGCCGCGCAACGTAGCCGCTGAGGGCCGCTGGGTCAGTGTCGAGGACGAGCCCCGTCGTCATGAGCAGCTCGCCGCCGTGCAGCCAGGGGCCGGGGTCGCGCAGCTCGCTGGTGTGGGCGGCCACCACGTTCCGCGTCAG
>JAYUMN010000145.1:0-2630 GCA_043762595.1 Frankiales bacterium | reverse complement strand
GGGAGACCCGAATCCATGGATCTGCAAGGGCTCGGCAACGACGTCGCCCACCCGGCGGCGCGGGTTGAGCGAGGCGTATGGGTCCTGGAACACGAGCTGCACGTCTCGGCGCACCGGGCGCAACCGGCGCCGAGAGAGGGTCGTGATGTCCTGCCCGGCGAACTCGACCCGGCCGGCGGTGAGGTCAGTCAGCCGGACCAGACAACGCCCCAGTGTCGACTTGCCGCAGCCGGATTCGCCCACCACGCCGAGCGTCTCGCCGCAGCGGACCTCGAGCGACACGCCGTCCACAGCATGGACGACGGGTCGTTCACCGGGGCGGTGCAGCAGCCCCCCGCGGACCGGGAAGTGCTTCTTGACGTCGGTGGCCCGCAGCAGGACCTCGCCACGCTCGATCTCGCTCACCCCTCCCCCTCCGCCGGGAAGGTGGCGAGGACGCGCTGTTCGGCCGGGTCCTCGGCCTGCCCGGGGTCACCGGCGGCGACGGCCGCGTCGTCGCCCTGACGGTGCAGCTCCTGCCGGCGGTCCCGCGGCAGCCAGCAGGCATCCGCGTGGGTACCGCCAGCAAGCGGCGGCTGTTCGTCGCAACGATCGTGCCGGTGCCGGCACCGGGGGGCGAACGGGCAGCCACTCGGCGCGGTGAGCGCGGACGCTGGCGAACCCGGAATAGCCGGCAGGCGACGGACTCTCGGCGCCCGCGCCCTCGGCACCGAGCCGAGCAGGCCCCAGGTGTAGGGGTGTTGCGGACGGTGAAAGACTTCCGCCTTCGGCCCCTGCTCGACGGCCCGCCCGGCATACATGACCAGGACCCGGTCGGCGAGCTGGGAGATGACCCCCATGTCGTGGGTGATCAAAATGATCGATGAGCCGTGGTCGCGGCGCAGTCGGCGCAGTAGGTCGAGCACCTGCGCCTGGGTGGTGACGTCGAGCGCGGTGGTCGGCTCGTCGGCAATAAGCAGCGACGGGTTGTTGGCCAGGCCCATTGCGATGACCGCGCGCTGGCGCATGCCGCCGGAGAACTGGTGCGGATAGTCGTCCACCCGCCGCTGCGGGTCGGGGATCCCGACCTCCTCGAGCAGCTCCACCGCCCTGGCCCGCGCGGCCGACCGGGAGATCCGGGTGTGCGCGCCGAGCTGCTCGGCGATGTGCCAGCCGACGGTGTAGACCGGGGTCAGCGACGTCATCGGATCCTGGAAGATCATCGAGATGTCGCGCCCGCGCAGGCTCCGCAGCTCGTCATCGCTCATCCGCACGAGATCCTGTCCCCGGAACAGCGCCTGGCCTTCGACGGTGCAGTTGGGGTCGCGGATCAGCTTGAGGATGCTCATCATCGACACGCTCTTGCCGGAGCCGGATTCGCCGACGACGCCGAGCACCTCGCCCTGAGCAAGGGTGAAGGACAGGCCGTCGACGGCTCTGGCGGCACCACGCCGGCTGCGGAACGTCACCCGCAGATCGCGTACGTCGAGCAGCGGCTCAGACACGTCGTACCCGCGGGTCGAGCAGGGCATAGACCATGTCGACGACGGCGCTGGCCAGCACCACGAAGAAGGCGGCGTACAGCACCGTGCCGAGAATGACTGGCAGGTCCAGGTTCTGCAGCGCCTCATAGGTCAGTCGCCCAACACCAGGCAGCCCGAAGACCACCTCGGTCAACAGGGCCGAGCCGCCCACGAGGGCCCCGAAGTCCAGGCCGAACAGCGACACGATCGGGATCAGCGAACAGCGTAGGGCGTGCCGAACCAGGATCCGGCGCTCCGATACGCCTTTGGCCCGGGCGGTCCGGACGTAGTCCTCGTCGAGCGCGCTCAGCATCTCCGACCGCAGCACCCGGGCGTAGATCCCGGCGTACAGAGCGGCGAGCGTCAGCCAGGGGAAGAGCAAACGCAACGCCCACTGCGCAGGATCATCGGTGAGCCCGACGTAGCCGAGCGGAGGCACCCAGGAGAAGACGCTGCCGTGCAGCCGGCTCTGGGTGAGCAGGTTGACGACTTCGCCCAGCCAGTAAACCGGCATGGACACCCCGACCACCCCGAGGAGCACGATGATCGGGTCGGCCGCGCGGCCGCGCCAAGCCGCCGCCGCCGTACCCATCAGGATGCCGACGACCATCCACAGCACCGCGGCGCCGAGGACCAGCGACAGGGTGATGGGCACCGCCTGGGTGATCTGCGGGATCACCTTGACACCGCGGTTGACGAACGACGTGAGGTCACGGTCGATGAACAGGTGTCGCATCATCAGCGCGTAGCGGATCGGCAGTGGGCGGTCGAGCCCGAATTCGTGCCGCACCTGCAACAGCGTGGCCTGGTCGGCGTTGCGGCCGGCGATCCGCGCGGCCGGGTCGACCCCGGGCGTCGCGAAGAAGATGAGGAACACCAGCACGCTGATCGAGAACAGCACCAGCGCTGCGGCGACGGAGCGCCGAACGGCGAAGCCGAACATCAGCCGGCTCCCCTGAGCCGGGCCCGCGGATCGAGTGCCTCGCGGACGCCGTCGCCGAACAGGTTCAGCACGACCGCGGTCAGCGCGATCGCAATGCCGGGGGCCAGCGTCACGGCGGGGCGGGTGTAGAGCAACCCCAGCCCGTCGTTGATGATCGTTCCCCAGCTGGCCTGGGGCGGCTGCAC
>JAYUMN010000144.1:0-13265 GCA_043762595.1 Frankiales bacterium | reverse complement strand
GACGAGCTGTTCGCGCAGCAGGCCGCGCACGGCGGACTGTGGCGGATGCCGTACGCGCCGCGATCGGTGTTGGGACTGGCGGCTGTGCGGGGGCTGCCGGCCGTCCTGCGACGCTGACGTTGATGCCGGCCGGTTCCTTCGCCGAGCAGGAGACCGGTCACCGACATGCGACCCGGCAGGTGGCCGGGCACCGGCACCTGGGCGCCTCTCGGTGCGGTGAGCCAGGCCGCGACGGAGCCCGCGAACAGCACCAGCGCACCCAGGACGACCAGCCGCGTCCAAGGCGCCACCGGACGGTGCCCATCAGGGAACAGCCCGGCAAGCAGCACCCAAGCGACGGCGAGCACGACGTCGAGCAGCCACAGCGCGGCCAACAGCACCCCGGTCGGCTGCCTGGTCGCTGCTGCGGTCGCGTGGAGCACGACGGCCAACGGCCGGTTGACCGCGATCACCGGCAGTACCCGCCACCGGTTGTTGGTCGGCGTGCGGTGGTGCAGAACGACCGCCATTGCGGCGGCCGCCGCGCCGATGACCGCCAGGTTGCCGGTTTCGGACGGCAATGCGTGACCAGCCCGGGCGGCCACCTCCAGGGCCACCGCACTGGTGAGCACCGACAGCAGCGCAACAGCGCGTACGACGGTGCTGTGCCCCGGCGGGCCACAACGCTGATCGTGCTCGCGCGCGGGCCCACTGAGCAAGGGGGTGAGCCGCTGCGGTCCGTAGGGAAAACCTTCCGGAACCGGGCCGTCAGCCGGCTGTCGCGCCTGTCCCGGACACGCGAGCCTGGCGGCGCCGGGCCACACCGCAGAGGACTCATCGCCATGGCCGGGCAACTGGTGCCTGCTGGGGAGGTCGGCTGGGAGCAGTTGTCCGCCGTGGCGAGGGCGGACGGTTTGTACCAGGGGTGCGTGCAGCAGCCCGACGAGGACGTCCGGATCCTTGCCAGCGTGATCACCCTCGCGCGAACGGTCGGTTGCCTCACCTTCGTCACCGTCTCCATCGCGACCGAGCAGGTGTCGCGGCTGTTCATCGGGTTCGCGATGCACGTCGTCGGCGATGTAGCCGACGGGATCGTCGCGCGACGCCGCCATGAGGAGACCCGGGCTGGCGCCCTGGTCGACATCCTGTGCGACCGGCTCTGCGTCTCCGCCCAGTACCTGTCGTACGGGTAACTGCACCACTTCCTGCTCGTGCCGATCGCGCTGTTCCTGTTCGAGTGCATGGTGCTGGCTGCCCACCTATCACTGGCCTTCCTCAACCGGCCACTGCGTTCGCTGAACGACTTCGGGCTGGTGGACCGGTCGCTCTACCGCTGGAACTGGTCCAGGACCGGCAAGGTGATGAACAGCGGCGCTCTCGTGGTGCTTATGTTGACAACCGGAGCACCGCTGCCGTCCACCGCCAAGGTCGTGGGGATGATCATGGTGAAGGTGGTGTCGCTGATGCGCCTGCATTCGCGCGGGGTGCCGCCATCAGTCGGTTGCCCCGCGGCGATGGGCTGACGCGGTCAGCGGGCCGCGAGGCCGGCCGCGGCCGACAGCAGGCACATCGCCGCCAGGTCGACGGTGACCCCGGTCGGGTCGGCTGACGCGTCGACCTCGACCACATCCACGGCGCATACGCCGGGGTGGCGGCCGGCCTGGACCGCCGCGTCGAGCAACTCCCAGGGTGCGAAGCCGCCGGGCCGGGCGCCTGGGCAGCCAGGGACGCACGCGCGGTCGACGACGTCGACATCCAGATCGACATACAGCACGTCACACAGCGCCGCGAGCCGGTCGAGCTCACAGCGTACGACGTCGCCGACGCCTTCTCGGCGGGCCGACGACGCGGCCACGACGGTGATGCCCTGCTCGTCGCACCAGCGCCGGTAGGCCCCGGAGTTGGTCAGCTCGCCGATACCGATCTGCACGACGTGTCGGCCCGGCAGGCCGTCGAGGACCAGGCCGCGCACCGGGTTGCCATTGGTTGGGCCATCGTGGAGGCCGCGGACGTCGTGGTGCGCGTCCAGGGTCAGCAGCCCGGCCCGCGACAGGTCGGGTGCGAGCGCGCGCAGGGCCGGCCGGGTGATCGCGTTGTCACCGCCGAGGAGCACCAGCAGCTCCGCGCCGGGCAGCGCCCGCACCCCCGCCTCCACCGCCGCGATCGCCGGTTCGCCGGCGAGCGCCGCGACATCGAGGTCGCCGTGATCGCTGACGGACAGCACCGACAGGTCGACGTCGAGCCCGGCATGGAAGGTCGCGAACCGGTGCAGCGCCGCCCGCACCGCTGCCGGCGTCTCGTGTGCGCCGGAGGGGCTGATGGAGGTGCGGGACAGCGGGACCCCCACCACGCCGAGCCGTCGACCGGCCGGGTCGCCGCCGGCGGCGAGCCAACCAGATGCCCGTGGCCACAGCGGATCTGGCGTGACAGGGTCGGGTGTCACAGGGCCAGGCGTCATCTGACGCGCTCGCCGCCGCGGAACACCGCGCGTACCAGGTCGACGCCCGGCCGGTAGGCCAGGTGCACCGCCGACGGCGCGTCGAGCACCACCAGGTCGGCCGGTGCCCCGACTCGTAGGTGCCCGAGCGAGGACGCGCCGAGCGCCGCCGCGCCGCCGAGGGTGGCGGCCCGCAGCGCTTCGAGCGGCGTCATCGCGAGCTCCCGGCAGGCCAGCGCGATGACGAACGGGATCGAAGTGGTGTAGCTCGTCCCGGGGTTGCAGTCCGAGGCGAGCGCCACCTGCACGCCGGCGTCGATCAGCGCCCGAGCCGGGGCGTACGCCGAGCCGGTGCTGAACTCGGCGGCCGGTACCAGCACCGCGACGACCCTGGCGTCGCGGAGCGCAGCGATGTCGTCGGCTGAGAGGTGCGTGCAGTGGTCGGCGCTCGCCGCACCGAGCGAGGCGGCGAGCTGCGCGCCTGGTCCGGGTCCGAGCTGGTTGGCATGCACATGCACGGCGAGCCCGCGTGCGGCGCCGGCGGTCAGCACCGCCCGACACTGCTCGGCGTCGAAAGCCCCCTGCTCGCAGAACGCGTCGACGCCGGTTGCCAACCCTGCGACAGCGTCGAGCATCGGGCCGCGAACGAGGTCGACATAGGCCTCGGCGGCGCACATCTCGGGTACCACGTGCGCGCCCAAGAAGGTCCGGTGCGGCGTCACCTCGGCCGCCACCTGCAGGCATCGCAGCTCGTCGGCCACGGTCAGCCCGTAGCCGGACTTGATCTCAATCGTCGTGGTCCCTGAGCGCAACGCCTCGGCAGCGAGCCGGCGGGTGCCCCGCAGCAGCTCAGAAGTCGACGCGGCCCGGGTGGCCGCGACCGTGCTCCGGATACCGCCGGCGGTGTAGCCGAGGCCGGTCAGCCGGGACTCGAACTCCGCTGCGCGGTCGCCGCCGAACACCAGGTGGGTGTGGGCATCGACGAAGCCTGGGAGGACGCAGCCGCCGGCGACGTCGAGCCGAATATCGGCCGGCGGGGCGGCGGCGGCCGGCCCGGTCCAGGTGACGATGCCGTCATCGACGACCAGGGCCGCGTCCCGGCGTACCGGCTGGTCGGTGTCCCAGGTGACGAGGGTGCCGATGCGGTCCAGCAGTAGCGAACTCACAGCATGGGCATGTCGATGCCGCGCTCCCGGGCAACCTCGCGGGCCAGGTCGTAGCCGGCATCTGCGTGCCGGACCACCCCGGTGCCCGGGTCGTTGGTGAGCACCCGGTCGATGCGCAGCGCGCCGTCGGCGGTGCCGTCCGCGACGACCTGCGCGCCGGCGTGGATCGATTTGCCCATCCCGACGCCGCCGCCGTGGTGTACCGCGACCCAGGCGGCGCCGGAGGCGACGTTGAGCAGCGCATTGAGGATCGGCCAGTCGGCGATCGCGTCGGAACCGTCGGCCATCGCCTCGGTCTCGCGATAGGGCGAGGCGACCGAACCGCTGTCGAGGTGGTCCCGGCCGATGACGACCGGCGCCGAGATATCCCCCTTGGCAACGAGATCGTTGAGCAGCGCGCCCGCGACGGCCCGCTCGCCGTAGCCGAGCCAGCAGATCCGGGCCGGCAGCCCCTGGAACGCCACCCGCTCCCTGGCAAGCGGGATCCAGCGCTGCACATACGGGTTGTCCGGGAACGTCCGCAGCAGCGCCTGGTCGGCCACCGCGATGTCGGCCGGGTCACCCGACAGCGCGACGAACCGGAACGGCCCGATCCCCTGGCAGAACAGCGGCCGGATGTACGCCGGGACGAAGCCGGGGTAGTCGAACGCCTCGGCGAGCCCGGCCTCCCGGGCTTCGCCACGCAGGTTGTTGCCGTAGTCGAAGACCTCGGCCCCGGCTCGGGAGAAGCCGACCATGGCCCGGCAGTGTTCGACCATCGAGGCGCGGGCCCGCTCGAGGTACTCCCCGGGCCTGTCGCGGCGCAGGTCGGCGGCTTGTCGGGCGCTCAGCCCGGTCGGGAGGTAGCCGTTGAGCGGGTCGTGCGCCGAGGTCTGGTCGGTCACGACGTCGAAGGCTTCGCCGCGGGACAGCAGCAGCGGCAGCGCCTCCGCCGCGTTCGCGACCACCCCGACCGACAGGGCCCGCCCCGCCGCCGCGGCCGCGCGGACCCGACGCAACCCGTCGTCGAGGGAGTCCGCGACCTCGTCGAGATAGCGGGTCTCGAGCCGCCGCTGCACCCGCGCCGGGTCGACATCCAGGCAGAGCGCGACCCCACCGTTGAGGGTCACGGCCAATGGTTGGGCGCCGCCCATCCCGCCGAGGCCGGCGGTCAACACGATCCGGCCCCGCAACGTCCCGTCGTAGCGCTGTTCGGCGAGCGTGGCGAAGGTCTGGAAGGTGCCCTGCACGATCCCCTGGGTGCCGATGTAGATCCACGAGCCAGCGGTCATCTGGCCGTACATCGTCAGGCCGAGGGCCTCGAGCTCCCAGAAATCTTTCCAGGTGGCCCATCCGGGCACGAGCAGCGAGTTGGCCAGCAGCACCCTCGGCGCGTGCGGAAAGGTCCGGAACACCGCAACCGGCTTGCCGCTCTGCACCAGCAGGGTCTCGTCGTCGGCGAGCCGCATCAAGGTGCGCTCGATCGCGGCCAGCGAGGCGTGGTCGCGGGCTGCCTTGCCGTTGCCGCCGTAGACGACGAGGTCCTCGGGCCGTTCGGCGACGTCCGGGTGGAGGTTGTTGCGCAGGCAGCGCAGGGCCGCCTCCTGCAGCCAGCCCTGGCACTCCATCAGCTACTCCAATGCTCCGGTGACGCGTTCGGCAGCGGACAGGACCGCGCCGGAGTGGACGAGCGCGACGGCGGCCTCGATCTCGGGTGAGAGGTAGCGGTCGGGGCCGGGCCCGGGCACTGTGACCCGCAGGGCCGCCACGGCCGCCGATGTGGCGGCGGCCGGTCGGACCTCGCGCAGATCCAGGGCCCGGCCGGCTGCCAGCAGCTCGATGGCGAGCACCCGACCGAGCCCGTCGAGCGAGCGGCGCAGCTTGCGGGCGGCGCCCCAACCCATCGAGACGTGGTCCTCCTGCATCGCCGAGCTCGGGATCGAGTCGACGCTCGCGGGGACGGCGAGCCGCTTGAGCTCGCTGACCAGCCCGGCCTGGGTGTACTGCGCGATCATCAGCCCGGAGTCAACGCCGGGGTCGTGGGCGAGAAAGGGCGGCAGCCCGTGCGAGCGGTGGGCGTCCAGCATCCGGTCGGTGCGTCGCTCGCTGATTGAGGCGAGATCAGCTGTCACGATGGCAAGGAAGTCCAGGACATACGCGACCGGGGCGCCGTGGAAGTTGCCGTTGGACTCGATCCGGCCGTCCGGCAACAGGACCGGGTTGTCGATCGCGGCGGCGGCCTCGCGGCCGGCGACCAGCCGAGCGTGGGCAAGGGTGTCCCGTGCCGCGCCCGCGACCTGCGGCGCGCAGCGCAGCGAATAGGCGTCCTGCACCCGCGGGTCGGCCGGTCCCGCGTGCGAGGCGAGCAGCGGCGAGCCGGCCAACAGCCGGCGCATGTTGGCTGCGGCGGCAGCCTGGCCGGGGTGCGGCCGCAGCGCCATCAGGTCGGCGGCGAGCGGCCGGTCGGTGCCGAGCAGCGCTTCGAGGCTCATCGCAGCCGTCAGGTCGGCGGTGCGCAGCAGCCGTTCGAGGTCGTGGCAGGCCAGCATCAGCATCGCGAGCATCCCGTCGGTGCCATTGATCAGGGCCAGCCCCTCCTTCTCGGCCAGCACCACCGGGTGCAGCCCGGCCTCGGCCAGGGCCTCCGCGGCCGGCAGGACGGCGTCGTCCCGGCGCAGGTCTCCCTCGCCCATGACGGCCAGGGCGACGTGGGCCAGCGGCGCGAGATCGCCTGAACAGCC
This sequence comes from Frankiales bacterium, assembly GCA_043762595.1. Taxonomy (GTDB): domain Bacteria; phylum Actinomycetota; class Actinomycetes; order Mycobacteriales; family SCTD01; genus JAYSQK01. The sequence continues at coordinate 6,963 of JAYUMN010000144.1, read as the reverse complement.
GAGTGAGCCGTACTCCCGGACGACCGGGGTCAACCCGGCGTTGAGCAAGTCGCAGTAGGCCTGGGCCGTCGCGGGGCGTACGCCGGTCCGGCCGGTTGCGAGGGTCTGCAGCCGCAGCAGTGTCATCCCTCGGACGACCTCGGCCTCCACTTCGTCACCTGAGCTGGCTGCGTGCGAGCGGACCAGGCTCCGTTGCAACTGGCTGCGCAACTCGATCGGGATGGCGCGGGTGGCGAGCGCCCCGAAGCCGGTCGAGATGCCGTACGCCGGGACAGTGCCGGCAGCGAGTGCGTCGACGTGGGCCCTGGCTGCTGTGAGCCGGTCCAGGCACGCATCGCTGAGCTCGACCGGCGCGCCGTGCCTCGCGACAGCGACGAGCTCGGCCTCGGTGAGTGGCCGGTCCGCGGTGAGCACGACGTCCATGGGGTCATGGCAGCACACCCGGGGGCCGACCGACAGCACCTGCGTGGATGCTGTCGGCCATGCAGCCGACGATCGCCGGGGACCTCGCGGGTCTGCGGCAGGCACTCGCCCCTGATGCCGGCGACCCGCAGGCCCGTCGCCGGCTGCTGCGGATGAAGCGGGCCGCGACCGGGGCGCTCGCCGCGGCCGCCGGGCTTTACCTGGCGATGGTGCTGCTCGGGGCCGACCGGGGGGTGCTCGGCTTCGTCCGGGCCGGCGCCGAGGCGGCCATGGTGGGCGGCCTGGCCGACTGGTTCGCGGTGACCGCGCTGTTCCGGCACCCCCTTGGCCTGCCGATCCCGCACACGGCGCTGATCCCGCGCAAGAAGGACGAGCTCGGCACCAAGCTCGGGGAGTTCGTGACCGGCCACTTCCTGACCGCCGAGTCGGTGACCGCGCAACTGGCCGAGGCGCGGCTCGTGTTCCGTCTGGCTGGCCGGCTGGCTGATCCCGAGACCGCCGACCTGCTCAGCCGTGAGCTGGCCGAAGCCCTGTCGGCGGTGCTCGGGGCGCTCGACGAGCACCACGTCTCGGCGTACGTCCTGGAGCTGGCCCGGCGTGATCTGGACCGGCGGTCCTACACCCCGGTGCTCGGCCGGTTCCTGATGCGCGCCGTCGAGGGGCGGGGGCAGCGGCCGCTGGTCGATCTGCTGGTGCGCAGCGCCCGGGTCTATCTCACCGACCACCGCGACGAACTCCGCCCACAGGTGAAGCATTTCCTGGAAGGCCAGGGCATCCTGGGCTGGCTCGTCGCGACCGACCGGCGCAGCAGCAAGGCCCTGGACGAGGCGCTGGTGCTGCTGGCACAGGTCGAAGCCGACGACGCCCACCCGCTGCGTGGTTGGCTCGACGGGTTGCTCGTCTCGATCGCGACCGATCTGCAGACCGACGTCGGCGTCGCCGGCCGGGTCGACGGGACCCTGCGCCGGTTACTCGAGGACCCCTACGTACAGAGGCTTGTGCACGCGGTAGTGAGCGATCTGCTTGCCTCGACCCGGCTTTCGCTCGCCGACGCCGAGGGCGGCCTGCAGCAGCGGCTCGCACTGCTGGTCCGCGATGTCGGCGATAAGGCGCTGCAGGACCCGGTGTTCGAGGCCCGGATCGAGGTGCTGCTGGAGCAGTCGGCCCGCTATCTGGTCGAGCACTACGGCGGCACGGTGGTCTCGCTCATCCAGCGCACCGTCGCCGGCTGGGAGGGCAAGGATGCCGCCGAGCGGATCGAGGTGGCGGTCGGGCGCGACCTGCAGTTCATCCGGATCAACGGCACGGTCGTCGGCGCGCTCGCCGGACTCGCGATCCATGCGGTGACGGTCGCGCTGGCCTGACTCGGCGCTCAGTGCAGCAACTCGCGCAGGCGCTCCAGGAAGGCGGTCTGTGCGGGGAAGACCGGCGCGTCGTCGAGCGCGAACCACTGGGCCCGGTCCAGCTCGGGGAACTCCTGCCACCGGCCGGATCGCGGCGGCCACTGCATCGAGAACAGATTCGAGCGGGCGAGCGTCGCGTCGAGGTCACCCTCGACCGCCCAGACGGTGACCAGCTTGCCGCCCGGCTGCTTAACCTCGCCGAGGGCAACGAACGGACCGGGCGGCGCCGGCAGGCCGAGCTCCTCGGCGAACTCGCGGCGGGCCGCTGTCAGGGGTTGCTCGGCCTCGTCGTACTCGCCCTTGGGGATGGTCCAGGTGTCCTTGCTGGCGAACAGCGGGCCGCCGGGGTGGCCGAGCAGCACCTCGATCCCGGCCGGGCCACGGCGCCAGAGGAGGAGCCCCGCGCTGCGTTTGACCACGCAGCAGGTCTACCTCAACCGGTGAACAAGGCGGTCAACCGGCTGATCCGTCCACGTTGGTCGAACACCGCGACGTCCAGGCCGGTGATGATGTCGGCGCCGGAGCCGTCCCGGATCGCCCTGCGCGATCACCAGGTGACCCACCTCGGCGGCGCGGCGGCGCTGCTCACCGGCTGCCTCGACGAGTTGGTGGCGGTCGGGCGGTTGCCGCCGTCCCGGCGTCCGCGCACCGAGGTCGCGGTGTGGGCGGCGGTCCACGGTCTGGCGTTGCCGCTGACCGATCGGACGCTGCGGACCCTGCCCCCCGCCGAGCGGGAGCAGGTGATTAGCCGGACGCTCGACGTCGTGGGGGCCGGCATCTAGCCGGTGATGCCCGCGGCGTGGTCCAGGGCGATCCGCACGAGCACCCGTCCCTCGGCGTGCATCGCCTTGCGGTAGTCGTCCCAGTCGGGGTGCTCGCCGGCCACCCGCCGGTAGTAGTCCTCCAGGAGCGGCAGCGCGGCCGGCAACCGGACCACCTCCGCGGCACCCTCGACGTGCACCCATGGGCCGTAGAAGCCGTCCGGGAAGACGCACAGCACGGCCCGGGGGTCGCGGCCCAGGTTGCGCTCCTTGGCCGAGCCCGTGCGGGTCGACACGATCGCCCGACCCTCGCCGTCGACAGTCACCGCCACCGGCGAGCTCTGCAGACCACCATCGGCGCGTCGGGTCACCATGACGGCATGGGAGTGCTCCGCCAGGTAGCTCCGCGCGGCGTCGAGGTCCACAGGCCAACCATAGGTGTGGCGCCTATTCTGGTCACCGGCATGGATGCGATCACCGAGGAGGAGCTGCGGCAGCGGCTCGACGAGCTCGGGCCGCGGGATCGCCGCCGGCTGGGCCGCCGTCTCGATGACGTACGCCGGGGCAGGGGCGACGTCGACCGGCTGAGCAGTGACCTGGTCGCGGCCGAGGACGCGGTCGCCGCACGGCGGGCCTCGGTGCCGCCGATCCACTATCCCGAGCAGTTGCCGGTCAGCCAGGTCAGAGGCGACATCGCCGCGGCGATCGCCGAGCACCAGGTCATCGTGCTCGCCGGCGAGACCGGCTCGGGCAAGACAACCCAGCTGCCCAAGATCCTGCTGGAGCTCGGCCGGGGCGTCACCGGCCTGATCGGGCACACCCAACCGCGCCGGATCGCCGCCCGGGCGGTCGCCGAGCGGGTCGCCGAGGAGCTCGGCACCGAGCTCGGGGACATCGTTGGCTACACCGTGCGCTTCCACGACCAGACCTCGCCGCAGACCCTCGTCAAGGTGATGACCGACGGCATCCTGCTGGCCGAGATCAGCCGCGATCGGATGCTCTGGGCCTACGACACGATCGTGCTCGACGAGGCGCACGAGCGCAGCCTGACGATCGACTTCCTGCTCGGCTATCTCAAGCAGCTGCTCCCGCAGCGGCCGGACCTCAAGGTCGTCATCACCTCCGCCACGATCGATCCGGGGCGGTTCTCCAGGCACTTCGACGACGCACCGGTGCTCGAGGTGTCCGGCCGGACCTATCCGGTCGAGGTGCGCTACCGGCCGCAGATCGACGACGACATCGATCAGGTCGGCGCGATCTGCGCAGCCGTCGAGGAGCTGGCTGCCGAGAGCCGCGGCGACGTGCTGGTCTTCCTGTCGGGCGAGCGCGAGATCCGCGACACGGCGGAGGCACTGCGCGCGACGGTGGACGAGCGGACCGAGGTGGTCCCGCTCTACGGCCGGCTGTCGGCTGCCGAGCAGCACCGCGTCTTCGCCCCGCACACCGGCCGCCGGGTGGTGCTGGCCACCAACGTCGCCGAGACCTCGCTCACGGTCCCCGGGATCCGCTACGTGGTCGATCCCGGCACCGCGCGGATCTCCCGCTATAGCCAACGGACCAAGGTGCAGCGGTTGCCGATCGAGGCCATCAGCCAGGCCAGTGCGACCCAGCGGGCCGGCCGATGCGGTCGGGTTGCCGACGGGATCTGCATCCGGCTCTACGCCGAGGACGACTTCGCCGGCCGGCCGGCGTTCACCGAGCCGGAGATCCTGCGGACCAACCTGGCCTCGGTCATCCTGGCGATGACCGCGCTTGGGCTCGGCGACCTCGACGCGTTCCCCTTCGTCGAGGCCCCGGACCGGCGCAGCGTCCGGGACGGCATCGCGCTGCTCGAGGAGCTCGGTGCGCTGGACGACCAGGGGGGCCTCACCCGGATCGGTCGTGGCCTCGCCCAGCTGCCCATCGACCCGCGCCTGGGCCGGATGGTCCTGGAGGCCGAGAAGCTGGGCTGCGTCAGAGAAGTACTGGTCATCGCTGCAGCCTTGTCGATCCAGGACCCCCGGGAGCGGCCGACCGACAAGCAGCAGGCCGCAGCCGAGATGCATGCCCGCTTCGCCGATCCGACGTCGGACTTCCTGACCTGGCTCAACCTGTGGACGCACGTCCGCGAGCAGCAGCGCGAGCTCGGCAGCAGCGCTTTTCGGCGGCTGTGCAAGCGCGAATTCCTCAACCACCTGCGGGTCCGCGAGTGGCAGGACCTGCACAGCCAGCTCCGCCGCGTCGTACGCACCCTGGATCTCGCCCACGACAGCGCACCGTCCGGGCCGGCCCAGATCCACCAGGCGCTGCTCGCCGGCCTGCTCTCGCACGTCGGGCTGCGCGACCCGGACAAGCGTGACTACCTCGGCGCCCGCGGCACCCGCTTCGTGGTGGTCCGTGACTCGGCGATCGCCAAGAAGACGCCGCAGTTCGTGATGGCCGCCGAGCTGGTCGAGACCAACCGGCTCTACGGGCGGATGGCCGGCCGGATCGAACCCGAGTGGGCCGAGCGGCTCGGCGCGCACCTGGTCACCCGCGTCTACAGCGAGCCGCACTGGGAGAAAAAGCGCGGCAGCGTCGTGGCCCACGAGCGGGTGACGCTTTACGGCGTGCCGCTCGTCACCCGCCGCAAGGTGGCCTACGGCGCGATCGACCCGGAAACCTCGCGGGAGCTCTTCCTGCGGCGCGGCTTGGTCGAGGGGGACTGGGACACCCACCATGGGTTCTTCGCCGCGAACCGCGACTTGCTCGACGACGTCGAGGAGCTCGAGCACCGGGCCCGGCGTCGCGACATCGTGGTCGACGATGGGGCCCTCTACGACTTTTACGACCAGCGGATCCCGGCCGACATCGTCTCCGGCGCTCATTTCGACACCTGGTGGAAGCGGGTACGCCGGGACAGTCCCGACCTGCTGACCTTCCGGCTGGAGCAACTCGTGCAGGGTGTCGTAGACCCTGGCGACTACCCCGATGCCTGGCAGTCCGGCGAGCTCAAACTGCCACTGCTGTATGAGTTCTCGCCTGGCACGGTGGCCGACGGGGTGACGGTCGACGTGCCGCTGTCGGTGCTCAACCGGGTCCGTGAGCAGGACTTCGAATGGCAGGTGCCCGGCCTGCGGCTGGAGTTGGTGACAGCGCTGATCAGGGCGCTGCCCAAGCAGCTCCGGGTCCGGCTGGTGCCAGCTCCCGATACCGCCCGGGCGTTGCTCGAGCACCTCGCGCCGCGCGAGGAGGCGCTGCTGCCGGCGCTGACCCGCGAGGTCCGGGCGCTGCGGGGGGTGCACGTGCCCGTCGACGCCTGGAATCTGGGGCAGGTGCCGGCGCACCTTCGGGTGACCTACCGAGTCGTCGACGAGGCCGGGGCAGTGCTCGCCGAAGGCAAGGACCTTGGCCTGCTCCGAGAGGAGTTGGCCCAGCCGATGCAGGCTGCGATCGCCTCAGTGGCCGGTGATCTGGAGCGAACGGGTCTCATCTCCTGGGATGTCGGCGCGATCCCTCGCACGGTCAGCCAGGGTGCCGTTGTGGGCTACCCGGCGCTGGTCGACGAAGGCGCGTCGGTGGCGCTGCGGGTCTTCGGGTCGGTCGACGAACAGGCGACCGCCCACCACGCGGGGGTCCGCCGGCTGTTGCTGCTGGCCGTGCCGTCACCGGTCAAGGCGGTCACCGGCCGGCTGACCAACGCCGCCAAGCTGACCCTGCAGCGCAACCCGCACGGTTCGGTGGCTGCCCTCATGGCGGACTGCCTCACCGCGGCTGCGGCAACCCTGCTGCAGGAACAGGTGTGGGACGGCGAGGCCTTCGCCAAGCTCGTGACCCGCGCCCGGACGGCCCTGGAGGACACCTTCGCGCAGGTGCTCAAGCAGGCCGAGCGGGTGCTGTCCGCCGCCGCCGAGGTCGAGACCCGGCTGGCGACCCAGCCCCAGCTCGACGTACGCGCGCAGCTCGCTGCCCTGGTGCACGTCGGTTTTGTCACCGAGGTCGGGGCCGCGCGGCTGCCGGATCTGGCGCGTTATCTGCAGGCAGCAGGTGTCCGGCTGGACCGGCTGCCGCGCGAGCCGGCCAAGGACCGGGTGCACGCCGCCCGGGTGCACGAGGTGGCCATCGAGTGGGAGCGGCTGCCCGCGGGGGAGCGGCGGGAGCGGGTGCGCTGGATGCTCGAAGAGCTCCGGGTCAGCCTGTTCGCGCCGACGGTCAAGGCGAAGGGACCGATCTCGGAGCAGCGGATCTACAAGGTGTTGGACGAGGCGCTGGGCTGATCCCCGTCCAGCAGGTGGGCGCGCTCGACGTCGGTGACCGGCCGGGGGCGACGGTCCGGGCCGATGGCGACCAGGGTGGTCCGGCCGATGGCGACCCGCACGCCGGCGTCCATCAGCTCGTGGTGCACGACCAGCGAGGTG
>JAYUMN010000143.1:0-2211 GCA_043762595.1 Frankiales bacterium | reverse complement strand
CCGGCATCCTCGTCCTGCCGTCGGCCAGCCCACTCGGCACCGACGTGACGCTGCTGCTCGAGCTGCGCGACGAGGTGCTCGACATCGCCGTCACCCCCGACCGCGGCTACACGCTGTCGATCCGCGGTGTCGCCCGGGAGGCCGCGATCGCCTTCGGCCTGACCCTGGTCGACCCGGGCAGCCTTGAGGTGCCGGCGTCCGGTGGTGGGCCGCAGGTGCGGCTCGAGGACGCCGGCTGCGAGCGCTACGTCGCCCAGCTCGTCACCGGGCTCGATCCGGCCGCCACCTCGCCGACCTGGCTGCGGCGACGTCTGGTGCTGGCCGGCATGCGGCCGATCTCGCTCGCCGTCGATGTCACCAACCACGTCATGCTCGAGCTCGGCCAGCCGCTGCACGCGTTCGACCAAAGCGCCCTGCGGGGCCAGGTCGTCGTACGCCGGGCCAGGGCGGGGGAGCGATTGACGACCCTCGACGGGGTCGACCGGGCCCTGGATCCGGGTGATCTGTTGATCACCGACGACAGCGGACCGGTGGCTATCGCCGGGGTGATGGGCGGCGCATCGACCGAGGTGACGGCGGCGACGACCGGTCTGCTGCTCGAATCGGCCCGTTTCGACCCGGTGTCGGTGGCCCGCACCGCACGGCGGCACAAGCTGCCGAGCGAGGCCAGCAAGCGCTTCGAGCGGGGGGTCGACCCGGCCCTCGCGCCGTCCGCAGCCGAGGCGGCGGTCCGCCTGCTGGTGGCGTTCGGTGGCGCGACCGCCGGGCCCTGCACCGACGTCGACGCCCGCCGCCCGGCCGTCTCGGTGCCCCTCTCGATCGACCGGCCGGGCCGGGTCGCCGGTCGCCCCTACGCCCCCGAGGTGGTTCGCCGTCGGCTCGAGGACGTCGGCTGCACTGTCACCGGCGACGACCCGTTGCTGGTCACTCCGCCGCCCTGGCGACCGGACCTGACCGGCTGGGCGGACCTCGTCGAGGAGGTCCTCCGGCTCGAGGGCTACGACACCGTCCCGGTCGCCCTGCCGAGCGCCCCGGCCGGCCGCGGCCTCACCGACGGGCAGCGGTTGCGTCGTACGGCCTCCCGGGCGCTGGCCTCGGCTGGTCTGGTCGAGGTCGTCACCCCGCCGTTCGTCGCCGAGCAGGTCATCGCCGCCCTCGGCTTGGCCGGGCACGAGCCGCCCCGGTTGCTCAACCCGCTGTCGGAGACCGAGGCCCTGCTGCGGCCGTCGCTGCTGCCGGGCCTGCTGTCGGCGTTGCTGCGCAACGTCAGCCGTGGGCTGCTGGACGTCGCGTTGTTCGAGACCGGATCGGTGTTCCGGGGGTCGGGCAGCCCGGTGGCGCAAGCCCCCAAGACCTCGCAGCGCCCGACCGAGCAGGAGATCGCCGGGCTCGACGCGGCGCTGCCCGCTCAGCCCCGCCTCGCCGGCGTGGTCTTCGCCGGCAGCCGAGCCGGCCGGCCTGCCGAGGTCGGCGACGCCACCGAGGCGCTGCTTGCGGTCGGCCGGGCGCTCGGGCTGACCCTCACCGTCGGCCGGGGGGGCAGCGACGGGCCGTACCACCCCGGCCGGTGCGCCGAGCTCAAGCTCGAAGGCGCTGCCGTCGGCACGACCGGCGAGCTGCACCCCCGCGTCGTCCAGGCCCTCGGCCTGCCGGGACGCACCTGCGCCGGCGAGGTCGATCTCGACGCGCTCGTTGCAGCGGCCCTGGCCCGCGGCCCGGTCCGCGCGCCGGTCGTCTCGGCCTATCCGCCGGCCACGGTCGACATCGCCCTGGTCGTCGACGCAGTTGTCCTCGCGGGCGAGGTCGAGCAGGCCCTGCGGGAGGGCGCTGGGCCGCTGCTGGAATCGTTGCGGTTGTTCGACGTCTACGCGGGCCCCCAGGTCGGGCCGGGCCGCCGGTCGATGGCGTTCGCCCTGCGACTGCGGGCCAACGACCGAACCCTCACCGACGCCGAGGTGCTCCATGCCCGCGACGCCGCGATTTCCATGGCCGGCCGCCGCACGGGTGCGGTCCTGCGCTCCTGAGTCGGGTCGTGGGCGCAAACCGTCCTGATCTGCATACTCATGCGGTCTGCTGTATGCTGAACGGATGGGGATCACCGCGGCGGTGGCCGGCGCGAGCGGGTATGCCGGGGGAGAGCTGCTCCGGCTCCTCCTCGGCCATCCCGAGTTCACCCTCGGCCCACTCTGCGCCGGGACCAGCGCTGGCGCG
>JAYUMN010000142.1:0-2211 GCA_043762595.1 Frankiales bacterium | reverse complement strand
GGCCGTGTGCCGGTGGCACAGACGATCAGCGCTGCGGTGGGGCTCGTGCCGTGGCGCCTGGTGCTACTGGTCTAGGCGCAGCACCTCGTCAACAAGCTGCCGGCCTACCGGGCGCTGGCGCGGGTGATGCCGCACCACCAGCTGCTCTTGCTCCTGCTCGGGGTCGACCTCGGCTCCGTCGTCCTGCCGTGGGGCTCGCTCGCCGCCCTGCTCTGGGCCAACCGCTGCCGCGCCAGCCAGGTGCCGGTCGGTTGGTTGCGGTTCGGCTACGCCGAGCTCGGCCTGGTGCCGCTCCTACTCGCCGTGAGCGTCCCGCTCCTGTCGGAGGTGCCAGGTGTCGTTCAGCGACCGCACCACAGCGGGGCCGTCGGCGAACCACTGCACCTCGGACAGGCAGCACAGGTCGAGGTGCATCCGGTAGAGCGCGCTCGGTGGCGCATCGAGGGCAAAGCGCAGCAGCGTCTTGATCGGCGTGACATGGCTGACGACAACGACGCTCTGCCCGCCAAAGTCGCGCAGCACCCGATCCCGGGCCTGCCGCACGCGCGTCGCCGTGTCATCGAAGCTCTCGCCATACGGCGGGGCGACGGCCGTGCTCGCGAGCCACGCGTCGAGCTCCCTCGGCCACCGGGCCTTTACCTCGGCGAAGGTCGAGCCCTCCCAGTCGCCGAAGTCGGTCTCGCGCAGACCCGGCTCGATGACGACCTCGACACCGAGCGCATCGGCCACCAACAGGGCAGTCTCGCGGGCCCGGACTACCGGGCTCGACACGACCGCAGTGGCGGCACTACCGGCGAGCCGGGCCGCGGACGCGGCCGCCTGAGCGCGACCGACCTCGGTGAGGGCCTGGTCACCCACACCGGAGAAGCGCTTGTCGACCGACAGGACCGTTTGGCCGTGCCGGAGCAACAGGGTCGTGGTGGGCGGCGCGGGCGGGTCCTGCCAGCCGGACAGGCGGTTGGCAGCCCCCGCCTTGGGGGCCGGGGCCGCCGCGGCCAGCCAGCTGTCGGCGGCGTCGGCCGGGCCGGTGTCACCGCCGGCCCGCCACACCTCGCCTCGGCCGGCGGCGTCCATCGCTTCGTTGGCGAGGCGGTCGGCGTGGGAGTTCTGCGCCCGGGGGATCCAGGTGAACCGCACCCGGGGCAGCTGCGCGACCAGTGCACCAGCCTGTTTCGCCAGCGGCTTCATGTCCGGGTGCTTCACCTGCCAGCGGCCGCTCATCTGCTCGACGACGAGCTTGGAGTCCATCCGCACCTCGACCTCGCCGACGTCGCCGAGCTCGAGCGCGGCAGTGAGCCCGGCGATCAGCCCTCGGTACTCCGCGACGTTGTTGGTAACCCGCCCGAGGCCGGCGGCCCGTTCGGCGAGCACCGAGCCGTCCACGGCGTCGAGGACGACCGCGCCGTAGCCCGCCGGGCCGGGGTTGCCCCGCGACCCGCCGTCGGCCTCGACCTGGACGCGGCGGCCACTCACAGGCCGGACTCGGCCGTGCGCACCAGGATCCGGTCACACTCGTGCCGCAGCACCTCATCGACCGGAGCGGCCCGGTAGTCGGCCTTCTCGTTGTTCATCAGCTCCAGTCGGCAGCCACCGCAGCGGCCCCGCTCGATCGGCGCGGCACCAATCCCACCCTCGGCGGCACGGATCTTGTCGTAGAGCGCGAGCAGATCGGCCGGCAACTCGGTCGCCACCGCGGCCCGCTCGGCCGTGCCGCGGGTGAACTCGGCGTCGATGTCGGCCCAGGTGTCGTCCCGACGTACGACGGCGGTCTCGCGAGCCTCGGTGTGCGAAGTCCGATTGGTGAGCAGTCGATCGAGGATGCCCTGGGCGGCCTCGGCCCGCTCCATCACCTCGAGCTCGGCGTCCTCCAGATCGGACTGCCGGCGGGTCAGCGTCTGCACCTCGTGCTGCAGCTCCTCGAGTTGCTTGCTGTTGGTGATCGCGCCCGAGCTCATCCGATCCTCGTCGCGGGTTTTGCGGGCCCGCACCGATTCAATGTCGTCCTCGTATTTCTTCTGCTCTCGGGCCAGGTCGCTGACCGCCATCTCGGCCCGCACCACGTCGTCGCGGCTCGCAGCGACAAGCCCCTCCAACCGAGTGATCTCGGCGAGCTCGGGCAGGGAACGGCGCCGGTGCGCCAACCGGTTGAGGGCACTGTCGAGCGCCTGCAGATCGAGCAGACGGAGCTGGACGAAGGGATCTGCCTTCACA
>JAYUMN010000141.1:0-3945 GCA_043762595.1 Frankiales bacterium | reverse complement strand
CTACTAATCTAGGCCGTGTGACCACCCGCCACGCCGCTCCCCGTGAGCCGCGCCCCGGCGACCTGCTCGTGCGGCTCGGTGCGGGCATCTTCGCCGTAGGGGTCATCGGCATCGTGGCGATCCTCGTGCCGTTTCTGGCCGGCACCCGGCGAGACGCGCCGGCCGGCCTCGACCTGTTGGCCCTGCTACTCCCGCTCGGCTTCGGGCTGGCCCTACTCGGGCTGTTCCGCAGCGCCCGCTCGCACGACTAGATCGTTGAGCGACCCACTGCGAAAGACCCGCGCCTCGACCTGCTCGAAGCCCTCTTGGAGTACGACGTCCCGGGCCACCTCGTCCCAGCAACCGAGCGCTGCGGGGTCGAGCTCGACCCTCGCCCGACCGTCGCCCAGGTCACGTACCCGGACGTCGGTCGGTGACAGCAGCGCCCGCAACCCCGTCTCGGCCCGGTCCACCCTGGCCAGTCGGCTGGGGGTGACCTGCACGCCGTACGCGATGCGACTGGCGAGGCAGGCGAGTGCCGGCTTGTCAGCGGTGACCAATTCCCACCGGCGGGACGCCTCGCGCACCTGGGCCTTGGTGAGCCCGGCGTCGAGCAGCGGGGTGACCGCCGCCCGTTCGGCGGCCGCGCGGATACCCGGCCGGAAGCCCGCGACCGCGTCGTCGGCGTTGGTACCGGTCGCCACGGCGGCGAGCCCGAGCCGGTGAGCGATTGGCCGGAGCGTGTCGAGCAGGGTGGCCTTGCAGTGGAAGCACCGGTCGGCGCCGTTGGCGACATAGCCGTCACGGGAGAGCTCGTCGGTGCCGGGCGTGAGATGCCGGACGCCGAGGGACGCGGCGAACGCGGCTGCCGGCGGCAGCTCGGTGGCGGCCAACGACGGGCTGACAGCGGTCGCGGCCACGACCTGCCCGGCGCCGAGGGCCCGGACGGCCGCGGCCAGCAGGAACGCGCTGTCGGCGCCGCCGGAGAAGGCCACTAACACGCTTCCGAGCTCGCGCAGCCGGGCCTCGAGCGCCCCGAGCCGGATCGTCAGCAGCTGGTCGGACCACCAGGCCGGGAAACCGGTCAGGTCGTCGAGCAGGACGTCGGCGCCGACCGGCGCCGCGCCGCCGGTGCGCACCCCGACGCTCAGTGCTCCGGCCGCCCGCGCACCCAGGACGTCGTACGGATGGTCCCCGACGTAGACGACGGCGCCGAGCTGGCGCAGGGCGGCGCCCTTACCCTCACCCCAGACCCAGCCGACCACCGCGTCGACCTCGATCCCGACCTGGGCCAGCGTCTGCCGAGCCAACGCCTCCTGCTTGGCGGTGACCACGACGACCCGGGTACCGGTCGCCCGAACTGCCTCGACAGCCTCGCGGGCACCCTCGAGCGCCACGGTCTGCGCGACGCCGACCTCGGCCATCAGCTCGCGGTAGCGCTGGGCGACCGGCTCGATGCGGTCGGGCGCCACCCAGTCGGCGAGCTCGTGCTCGAGCGGCGGCCCGAGCCGACTGGCCCAGAGCGCCCCGTCGATGACCACGCCCTCCTCGTCGGCGATGAGGGCCGCGACGGCGATGACGCCCGGGCGCGGGTCGACCAGCGTCATGTCGAGGTCGAAGCCGACGGCGAGATCCACACCCGCAGCGTAGGTCGAACCCCTACCCCGGCTGCTGGGCACCATGTTGCAGACCTCCGCGACCACCACAGCAGGGACGGCTTGCCTTACCGGGCAACCCCGTCACGTCGACGAGCCGGGCGAGCAGGTCCGCCGACATCGGCTGCGCGCGGTAGGGGCCGCGGTTGCCGTGCCAGCCTCCGATGGCGTCGTACAGCCGCGACGACGAGGGCCTGGCGGGAGCCAGTTGGACGTGCGCGACGTGGTCGCCGCTGGGGCCGCCAGCAGCAACGTGACCGTCGGTGCGAGGCCGCGGGCCCGGGCGGCCGGATTGCACGAGATTCTCGGGCGCGCAGCCGAGGCCGAGATGCAGCTCGCGGCCGAGAGCGTCCAAGGCCCCGGTACCCCGTCCCCTGTCGGCGTACCGGATCGACGCTGGTCTCGCTGACCTCGAACACCCAGGACTCGGTGTTGTGCGGGTTGGCCGATCGCCGACCGACGGCGCCGAGCGGACCGGGGGTGGAGCGCCACTGCCGCCACGCCTCGAAGGCGTGCCCGTGGTCGGGATCGAGCACCACCTGGTCGTCGACGCGATCGCTCAGCAGCCCCGGACCCGCGCCGACGACGGTCGCCCCGGCGACGGCAGCGCTCGTGAGCAGCAGATGTCGAGGCACCACCGGAGCAGCCTCGGATGCGAGCGCCGGCGGGTCCTGGAACAGCCTGGTCGTCAACATCTCCCGCTCGTCGAAGGTCGAACCAACACCCGGTCGCCGCCATGGCCGGCCGGGAGTGCGATGGGCGCGGCAAAACCTGTCGTGCCCCTTTGCCAGACTCAGTTACGTGTTCTCCGTCTTGCGTCTGCGCGAGTTCCGGCTGCTGTGGCTCGGGCAGAGCATCAGCCTGCTCGGCGACGGTCTGGTGGTCGTCGCGCTCGGGTTGTTCATCACCCGGCTGACGGGAAATCCGGCCGACGTCGGCCTGGTGCTCGCCGCCTACACCGTGCCGCTTGTCGCGTTCGTGCTGCTCGGCGGGGTCGTCGCCGACCGGCTGCCGCGCCAGCGCGTGATGGTGGTCAGCGACGCCGTCCGGGCCGTCAGCCACGGCGTGCTCGCGGTGCTGATCCTCACCGGCGCCGTGCGGGTCTGGCAGATGGTCGCCATCGGCATGGTCTTCGGTACGGCCGAGGCCTTCTTCCGGCCGGCCTACACCGGACTGGTGCCACAGACCGTCGCTGAGGACCGGATCCAACAGGCCCAGGCCCTGTCGGGCGTGTCAGCGGAGATCTCTGTCGTGGCGAGCCCGGCACTGGCGACGGCGCTCGTGCTCGGCGTCGGGGCCTCCGCGGCATTCGCCCTCGACGCGCTGAGCTTCGTGGTCTCGGCGCTGTTGCTGCTCCGGTTGCGGCCACGCGAGCGGGGTGAGCCGGCCCCGCCGGCCAGCGTGTTGCAGGACCTCCGGGCGGGCTGGCTCGCCGTCCGTGAGCGGGCCTGGGTCTGGGCGACCGTGCTGGCCTTTTCCGTGGCCCTGCTGGTTGCCCTGGCGCCGTTCTTCGTGCTCGGCGCCACCCTCGCACAGGATGCCTACGGAACCTCCGCGGTCTACGGGCTCGCCAACGCAGCCTGGGGGGTCGGGACCGTGACCGGCGCGCTCGTCGGCTCGCGCTGGCGCCCGGAGCGGCCGATGCGCGCCGCCCTACTCGCCGCGGTGCCCTGGCCGTTGAGCCTGTCGGTGTATGCCGCGGGCGTCCCGCTGCCGATCCTCTACCCCGCGATGTCCGCCGCCGGGCTCGGCATCGGGCTGTTCATCGTGTGGTGGGAGACCGCCCTCGCCCAGCGCATCCCGCCGCACCTGCTCTCCCGGGTGTCGGCCTGGGACTGGATGGGCTCGCTGGCGCTGCTGCCGCTCGGCTATCTGCTGGCCGGTCCGCTCGGCGCCCGGGTCGGCGACCGGCGGCTGTTGATGATCGGCGGCCTGATCGGCGCAGCGGCGATGGCTCTCGCCCTCCTGCCCCGATCAACGCGCGCCCTTACCCGCCTCGACGACCTACCCGACAGGGCGGACCCGCTGGTCCACGCGCCGGTCCGTCCGCTCTGACCAACGGCGCCCCGAACAGCGTTGGGCACCTGGGCCCGTGGGCGTCCCGCACAGCGACGCGGCGATCCTCGGGCTGCCGGCCGGCCCCATCCCCAAGGGCGATGCGCTGGCCGGCGTCAGTGACATGACGCTCTCGGCAACGCTGACGATCACCATGGGCCACGACACCAAGCTCTCGGTGCCGTTCGCCGGATTCGGCGCGCTCGATGCCCATCCTTCGAACGCTGTCCAACCGCTCGGCAAGAGCGCCCTCGTC
>JAYUMN010000140.1:0-1668 GCA_043762595.1 Frankiales bacterium | reverse complement strand
CATCGCGGTCACGGTGTGGACCTTCCGTCGGGTGCTCGACTCGTCGTGCTGTCCTGCTCACCCGGGACGTCGCTGGCCCTGCTGCAGATGTCGGTGAGGTTACACGAACGCCGAGAGGATGACCCCCTGGAAAAACCCGTTCGGCTGTTCAGAATGATCCCTTCGGGCCATAGTGCGCCGTGCTTGCGGGGACCAGCCTGTACGGGTGCCCCCCTTGCCGCTGCCCGCAGCGCTGCGGGTGCGGCCGCCCCGCGGTCGCCGCACCTGGCTGCCGCAGGGCCGTGCCCTCGCCGAACGTGACGTCGCTTGGCGGCACCGGATCGTCTGCGGGCTGCTGGCCGTGCACGTGCCCATCTTGTTCGTGCTCGGCGCCGTGGCGGGCCGGGGGCGGCTGGCCACCTTCATCGAACCGTTACCCGTCGTCCTGCTCCTGGGGATCGCCGTCGGCCCGTTCGGCCGTCGGCCGCGGAGCCTCGCGGCGAGCTTGGGGCTGCTCGGCAGCTCGGCGCTGCTACAGGACATGTTCGCCGGCCGCAGCGAGGCGGCGTTCCACGTTTTCGTCGCCGTCGCGGTCATTGCCCTCTACCAGGACTGGGCCGCCTACGCGATAGGGGTGACGTTCGTCGCGACCCAGAGCGTGCTGCTGGCCGCTTTCGGCGGCGACACCTGGGGCCAGGCGATCGCGCTGTCGCTGTTCGTGGTCGCCGAGTCAGCGGTCCTGGTGGTGTTCTGGCAGGCCAACGAACAGGCCCGCGAAGGTTCCGAGCGGCTGCAGGCCGCCCTGTGGGAGGGCCAGACCAGCGTGCGGGCCCGGCTGGAGGAGACCGAGCGGATCCGCACCGACCTGATCGGCACCGTCAGCCACGAGTTCCGGACGCCGCTCACCGGCATCCGGGGTTCGGCCCTGACCCTGCTCAAGCACGGCGACCGGCTCGCCCCCGACAGCCGCACCCAGCTGCTGCAGGCGGTGCTGGACCAGCAGGAGCGGCTGTCCCGGCTGCTGGAGAACATGCTCACCGCAGCAAGGGCCACCTCGGCCGACCCGAGCGCGGTGGCAGATGTCGACGCGGTCGCGAACGAGGTGGCGATGCTGGCCGCCGCGAGCCGGCCAGGGGTCCCCGCCGTGTCGGTGGTCGTCGACCCCGGGACAACGGCTCGGATCGACCGGCACGCCCTGCACCAGGTGCTCGCCAACCTCGTCGACAACGCCCAGCAGCACGGCGCCCCGGGCAGCGTGCCGCTGGTCGCCGGTGGTCGCGACCGGGACGGTGTCTGGGTGGCGGTGAGCAACGAGGGCGGACCCCTCGACACCACCGCAGCCGGCCTGCTGTTCGAACCCTTCACCCAGGCCGACGGTGGCCCGACCCGTTCCCAGGAGGGCTTGGGGATGGGGCTGTACGTCGTACGTCGACTGGTTGACGTCTACGGCGGCTGGGTGTCGGTGCGCTCCGAGGGCGGCTGGGTCACCGTCGAGGTGCGGCTCCAGCCGGCCGATGTCCCGTTGCCGCGGGTCGGCGGTAACCGACCGGCGGCATCGCGCCCCGGCGCCGATCAGACGGCGGCGCCGACGACCCGTCCGATCAGGTAGGTCAGTGTGGCCGCCGCGCCACCGAGCAGCAGCTGGCGGGCGCCGGTGTAGACCACCGAGCGGTTGGTGAACCGGCTGAC
>JAYUMN010000139.1:0-6388 GCA_043762595.1 Frankiales bacterium | reverse complement strand
CAGTTCAAGGACAAGGGCGGCGGCACGGTCGGGCTGTTTACCTACCCGGTCCTGCAGGCGGCGGACATCTTGATGTACCAGGCCGACGCCGTGCCGGTCGGTGAGGACCAGCGCCAGCACCTCGAGCTCACCCGCGACCTCGCGCAACGTTTCAACCGGCGCTACGGCGAGACCTTCATCGTGCCCGGGCCTTACGTCGGCAGGGCCGCAGAGCGGATCAAGGACCTGCAGGACCCCACCAAGAAGATGAGCAAGAGTCTGGGTGGCGCCGGGACGCTGTGGGTCCTCGACGAGCCGCAGGCGCTCACTAAGAAGATCAAGAGCGCCATCACCGATACCGGCCGGGAAGTTGTCGGGCGCGCCGACAAGCCCGGTGTCACCAACCTGCTGACGATCTTGTCGGCGGCGTCCGGCAAGGCCATCGACGAGCTCGAGGCGGCGTACGTCGGGAAGGGCTACGGCGACTTAAAGGGTGGCCTTGCCGAGGCAGTCGTGCAGGTGTTGGCGCCGGTCCGTGCGCGGTACGCCGCGTTGATCGCCGCGCCCGATCACCTCGACGAGGTCTTGGCCGACGGCGCGGACAGGGCCCGCGAGATCGCCGTCGCCACCATGGCGGCGGTCCGCGACCGGATCGGCCTGCTGGCCCCGCGCCCAGGTAGGCACTGCGGGTGATCAACCCTCAGACCGTGTTGTCGTCCGCGCGCGCCAAGCGCCCCCTGCTCGACCACCTCGTCCGGATGTACCACCGATACCAGGCCGACACCGGTGATCGGCTGGCCGCCGCGGTGACCTTCTACTGGTTTCTCTCGCTGTTCCCGATCCTGCTGGTCGCCATCGCGATTCTCGGCTTCGCCCTCGGGGCGGACGCGCAGACCCAGGTCGTCAACGGGCTGCACGGTTACCTGCCCGACAGCTTGAGCCAGACGATCGGCAAGGTCGTCGCCACCAGCAAGGGCAAGGCCGGGGTCATCGGCCTGCTCGGCACCTTGTTGTCGGGGCTCGGCTGGATCGACGCGCTCCGGGGCGCGATCCGGACGATCTGGCATCAGGGCGAAACGACGGGCAACTTCGTCACCCGCAAGCTGTTCGACATTGCCATCCTGATCGGTCTGTTCGCCGTGATCGGGGCCTCGGTGCTGGTGAGTGGCGCGGCAACCGCATCGACCGACGGTGTGCTGTCGTTTCTCGGCCTGACGCACACGACCGGGATTGGCGTTCTGACGCAGGTGCTCGGCTACCTGATCGGCGGGGCGGTCGATACCGCGCTGTTTCTGTATCTGTTCAGCCGGTTGGCCCGCGTGCGGAGCCCGCTACGGCGGATCTTCAAGGGCTCGCTGTTCGGCGCGGTGGTCTTTGAGGTCGTGAAGTACGCCGGCGCCTTCTACGTCGGCCGGACGACCAGCAAGGGTGAGGCCACCTACGGGACGTTCGCGGTCGTCGTGGGTCTGCTGCTGTTTCTCAACCTCATCTCCCGGGTCATCCTGCTCGCCGCCGCCTTCACCGTCACCCGGCCCTACGACAGCGATGTCGCGCCGTCCGGCACCGCCGACGCCGAAAAGGCCCGGCAGGGCGCGATCCCGACGGAGTACGCCGACAGCGACCCGGACGACCCGCCCGCCCTGCCGGGCGACGGTGGCCGCACCCCGCTAAGGGCCGAGCTCCAGGGCCGGACAACGCCACCGGACGAGCCGACGGGCCGATCGGCCGCTGCCCCGGCGGACCGCAGTCCGGTCGATGTCCAGGGCGGGATCGCGGCGCTCGACCCGACCGAGAGGAAGGTTGCAGTGGCGGCCGGGGCGACTGCCGGTGTGCTCGGGGTCGGCGCGGTGGCGGTCGGTGTCTACGCGCTCAGGACCGTCTGGTCGGTGCTCCGCCGCTAGTCCGGCGTCGGCTGCGAAGCACCCCGCCACCCACGGTGAGGAGCCCAAGACCGACCACGGCGGCCGGCAGCATCGGTGGGCCGTCGACGGAGTTGCTGCCGGTGGGCCCGGCCGCGACCTGGATGGGCCCGGTGTCGGCAGGAAGGGCCGCGGCCGCCGTGTGAGCAGTCGTGCCCGGCGCCACGAGGGTGCCAATCGGGGTCAGCCCGGCCGCCTCGGCCCGGAAGCCCCAATCGAGCAGCGCTGCCGCCTCTGGCCAGTAGCGGGGGTTGCAGTGCATGAGCGTCACGATCAGCGTGTGGCCGTGCCGTGTCGCCGCACCCACGAAGCTGGCCCGCGCCTTGACCGTGTAGCCGTTCTTGATGCCGATCGCGCCCGGGTAGTTGTAGAGCAGCTTGTCGTGACTCGAGATCGCGATGGGCCCCTTGGGTCCAAGGATGCTCGAATGCTTGGTGGCGACATAGCGCCGGAAGTCCGGCAGTGCCATCGCGGCCCGGGCGATCAACGCCAGGTCGTACGGCGAGCTGCTCTGTCCCGGCGCGTCGAGCCCGTTGGGCGTTGCGGCGTGTGTGTCGAAGGCGGAGATCCGCTGCGCTTCGGTGTTCATCTCACGGACGGTCTGCACGATGCCGCCGGCGCGGGTGGCGAGGGTGTTGGCGGCATCGTTGCCCGACACGATCAGCATCGCGGTGAACAGTTGTGGAATGGGATAGCGGACGTTCTCGACGAGGCCGACCCGGGTGCCGTCGACGTTGACGTCCTGTGAGGTGGGGATCGCTGAGCTCTTAGGGTCCAGGCGGGGGATCAGGGTCAGTGCGGTCAAGGTCTTGAGGGTGCTGGCCGGCGCGAACCGGGTGTGCGCGTTGCGGGCCGCCAGCACCTCGCCGGTGTCGAGGTCGGCGACCAGCCAGCCAGTGGCCGACACGCCGATCGGCAGCGCGGGTGTGCCCGGGGCGGTGACGATGCCGGCCCGGGACAGCAGTGGACCGCCGACGCCGACGCTGACGGTGTCGGCGCTGGCCGGAGCCGACAGGGCGGTCACGGCACCGACCAGGATCACCGAGCAGGCAGTCCGCAGGCGTCGTGGGATCGGCATGGTGAGCTGGACGTTACCGGAATGAAGCCTGCAGATCCGAGTTTGACAGACTCCAGGGATGCTCGTGTCCCGCCGCCTCGCGGCGTTCCTGCTGGCCGCCGGGGTCGTCCAGTGGCTGATCTGGCCGACGTTCCTGCGCAACATTGCCGCCGACCCGCGGTCGTTCAATCCTGGACCGACCAGCTTCTTCGTCGTGCACGCCGTGCTCACAGTGGGCGAGCTGCTGTTGGCGAGCGCGCTGATCGGGCTCGGCTGGAGGGGCTGGCGCCGAGCCCCGCGATGATGAGCTGGCCGGTGCCGCCGCCGCTAGCGGTCCCGACCTGGAGACGCTAGGACGTCCGGTGGGACCAGCCCAGAGCGGGTGATCGACGCAGGTCAGGCAGCTTCGCAGAAACCACCTCGTTGCCCCAGGTTCCGTTGCTGCCCGATGGGCCGGGCCGGGGGGCAGTTGCTCCGGCGCGCAGCGCAAGATCGGTCAGATGCGGCGGAAGATCAAGGCCCGCTTGACCTCTTGGATGGCCTTGGTGACCTGAATACCCCGGGGGCAGGCGTCGGTGCAGTTGAAGGTGGTCCGGCAGCGCCAGACCCCCTCTTTCTCGTTCAGGATCTCAAGGCGCTCCTCGGCACCATGGTCACGGCTGTCAAAGATGAAGCGGTGCGCCATCACGATGGCCTGCGGGCCGAAGTAGCTCTCGTCGTTCCAGAACACCGGGCAGGAGGTCGTGCAGGCGGCGCACATGATGCATTTGGTGGTGTCGTCGAAGCGGGCCCGGTCCTCGACAGACTGCAACCGCTCTCTGGTGGGCTCGCGGCCGTCGGTGATCAGAAATGGCTTGACCGCCCGGAACGCCTCGAAAAACGGCTCCATGTCGACCACCAGGTCCTTCTGCACCGGCAGGCCCTTGATCGGCTCCACGGTGATTTCGTCGCCGAGATCCTTGACGAGGACCTTGCAGGCCAGCCGGTTGACGCCGTTGATCCGCATGGCGTCCGAGCCGCAGACGCCGTGCGCGCAGGACCGGCGGAAGGTCAACGAACCGTCGAGGTACCACTTGATGTGGTGCAGGGCGTCGAGCAGCCGATCGCCCTTCTCGACCGGGACGGTGAATTCCTGCCAGTTGGCGTCCGGGTCGACCTCGGGGTCGTAGCGGCGGACCTTGATCGTGACGGTGCGCAGATGATCCGCGACGTCGCGGGCCGGTCGGTCCTCGGTGATGGTCATCAGTACTTGCGCTCCATCGGCACGTAGCGGGTCTGCACAACCGGCTTGTAGTCCAAGCGAACCTCGGAGAAGGCCCCCTCGCCGATTTTGTAGGCCATCGTGTGGCGCAAGAAGTTGACGTCGTCGCGGGTCGGGAAGTCCTCTCGGAAATGCCCGCCACGCGACTCGTTACGGGCCTTGGCCGACACCACGAGGGCCTCAGCGAGATCGAGCAGGAAGCCGAGCTCGACGGCTTCGAGCAGCTCGGTGTTGTAGCGCAGCCCGCGGTCGGACACCCCGACCCGCTGGTAGCGCTCCTTGAGCCCGGCCAGGTCGATCTCGGCCTGCTTCAGGGTGGCCTCGGTGCGGTAGACCGACGCGTTGGCGTCCATCGTCTCCTGCAGCTCAGACCGGATCGCCGCGACGTTCTCGGTGCCGCCGCCCTCGCGCATCCGGGCCAGCAGCGCCAACACGCCCTTCTCGGGCTCCGGCGGCAGGTCCACGAACTCGTTCGCGTTCGCGTACGCCGCGGCAGAAAGCCCCCCACGGCGGCCGAACACGTTGATGTCGAGCAGTGAGTTGGTGCCCAACCGGTTCGCGCCGTGCACCGAGACGCAGGCCACTTCACCGGCTGCGAACAGCCCAGGCACCACGTGCTCGTTGTCGCGTAGCACCTGGGCGTCGATGTTGGTCGGCACCCCGCCCATCGCGTAGTGCGCGGTCGGTTGGATCGGGATCCCCTCGTCGTACGGCTCCACCCCGAGGTAGGTCCGGGCGAATTCGGTGATGTCAGGGAGCTTGGCGTCGATCGTCTCGCGGGGCAGGTGGGTGAGGTCGAGCAACACGTGGTCGGCGTTGGGGCCGCAGCCACGGCCGGCGCGGATCTCGGTGTAGATCGCGCGGGCCACCATGTCGCGCGGGGCGAGGTCTTTGATGGTGGGGGCGTAGCGCTCCATGAAGCGCTCGCCGTCTTTGTTGCGCAGGATGCCGCCTTCGCCGCGAGCGGCCTCCGACAGCAGAATCCCCATCTTCCAGATCCCGGTCGGGTGGAATTGGTAGAACTCCATGTCCTCCAGCGGCAGGCCTTGGCGATAGACGATGCCCATGCCGTCACCGGTGAGGGTGTGCGCGTTGGACGTCACCTTGAAGACCTTGCCGAAGCCGCCGGTGGCGAACAGCACCGCCTTGGCCTGGAAGACATGGATCGTGCCGGTGGCCAGCTCGTAGGCGACGACGCCGCTGGTGGTCCGCTCGGTTGTGCCATCGTCCTGCGGCACATCGGTGAGCAGCAGGTCGAGCACGTAGAACTCGTTGTAGAACTCGATGTCGCGGGCCACGCACTGCTGGTAGAGCGTCTGCAGGATCATGTGACCGGTACGGTCGGCGGCGAAGCACGAGCGGCGTACAGCGGCCTCGCCGTGGTTGCGGGTATGGCCGCCGAAGCGCCGCTGATCGATCCGTCCCTCCGGGGTGCGGTTGAACGGCAGACCCATCTTTTCGAGATCGAGGACGGCGTCGATGGCTTCCTTGCACATCACCTCGGCGGCGTCTTGGTCGACGAGGTAGTCGCCGCCCTTGATCGTGTCGAAGGTGTGCCACTCCCAGTTGTCCTCTTCGACGTTGGCGAGGGCGGCGCACATCCCACCCTGCGCTGCGCCGGTGTGGGAGCGGGTCGGATACAGCTTGGTGAGCACGGCGGTCCTGGACCGCTGGCCGGCTTCGAGCGCGGCCCGCATCCCGGCGCCTCCGGCTCCGACGATGATCGTGTCGTAGCGGTGGTGCTGCACACCTGCTGCCATCGGAGTGAACCTCTTCCTAGCTCAGGGTGGGGTCGAACGTGAAGATCACCAGGGTGCCGAGGGTGAGCACCAGGAACGACGAGGTGTAGAGCAACATCTTGAGCCAGAACCGGGTGCCGTCACGCTCGGCGTAGTCGTTGATGATCGTCCGCAGACCATTGGTGCCGTGCAACTCAGCCAGCCATAGCTGAGACAGATCCCAGGTGCGCCAAAAGGGTGACGCCCATCGGCCCGCCACGAAACCAAAGTTGATCTTTTGCACGCCACCATCGAGCACCAGCATGATCGTGAGATGGCCGATCACCAGGACGAAGAGCAGCAGCCCCGACATTCGCATGAAAATCCATGCGTACATCTCGAAATTTGTTTTGGAGCGGCTGGCTGAGCGGCGGCGCTGGCGCGTACGGGGCGC
>JAYUMN010000138.1:0-9678 GCA_043762595.1 Frankiales bacterium | reverse complement strand
GTCGAGAGCCACAGCAGCGCAGCCAGTCCGCCGGTTGCGGCAGGTGCCGCCGCCGGGATGGCGGCGGTCGGGTCTGGGGGGTGCGGCCCGTCAAAACTGGTCGCGTTGTCGGCGTTCAACATCGTGGTTCCTCTCCGCAGGGGCACGGCGGGCCCCTTCGGGCCACGACTCGATGACACGGACCTTGGAGCTACGACCTTGGACGCACCTGTCACCCGACGGATGGCCCTTCCCAGGGCGCTGCAAGGTCGGCCGAAGGTCGACCGACCAGCGTCAGGCCGAGAAGCCCAACCGACCAGGGGAGTAGCGGTGCAGGTCCACCTGTTCGGCAGCATCGACATCGCGCTCGGGGAACGCCGGCTGCAGGCCCGGTCCTTCGGTGGCCGCAAGCCCAAGCAACTCCTGGAGATCCTCCTGCTGCGCCGCGGGCATCCGGTGTCGGCGGACGAGCTGGCGCAGCTGCTCTGGCCCGGCAACGACGTGGCGGGCGATCCCGCCACCGTGCAGCACTATCTGAGTGTTCTGCGCCGCCGGCTGTCGCAGACCCGGGGCGAGAGCTCGCTGCTGCGCCACGTGCATGGCGGCTACGAGCTCGACCGGGACCGATTCGACCTCGACCTGGACCGTTTCGATGCCGCGGTCACTGCGGCGGACAGTGCCCCTGTGGCACTGCGCCGGTCCCGGGTGAGCGCAGCGCTCGAGATGGTGCGCGGCGACGTCCTGGCCGACGAGCCCGATGCGGCCTGGGCCATCGATACACGTCTGCGCTACCGCCGCGCGCACATTCGGCTGCTGCTGCAAGCGTCGGCGATGGCCCTGTCCGCCGCCGAGCCCGGCGAAGCCCGAGGGCTCGCCCTCGCGGCGGTGGCACACGATCCGTACGCCGAGCCGGCGGCCTGTCTGCTCATCGCGGCCTATGCCATGACCGGGGACCGGACGTCGGCGCTGGCCGCCTATGAGTCCTGCCGGGCCGGGCTCGCCGACAATCTCGGGGTCGACCCGATGCCGCAGACCAAACAGATGCAGCATGCCGTGCTGACCGGCGCCCCCATCGCGCACCTGGTTATCCACGCGCTGCGGGTCGCCCAGGTGCAGTCAGCGGGCGGGTCGCCTGGCCGCGCCCGTATTCCGGCGTAGTCCGGTGACCGCCACCGGGAGCCTGCCGACCCTGGTACGCCGTACCGCGCCCAAGGTCTGTCAAAGGTCGGCGCAGCAGGCTTGGCCACCACCCCGCCGAGGAGTCCGTGTGCTGGTGCAGCCGGGACGTCGCTGGCATGGCACCCCCGGGGGCCGGCAGCGTCGGAGCGGCACGCCGGGGGCGCCGAGTATGGCCAAGGCGCTGGGACAATTCACCGCCGCGGGGCTCCTGGCCATGCTCGTCCTGGCGGCGGCGGGGACGACGATCCTGCGCCGGGACGGCGCTGCCGAGGCCCTGCGTGAAGCCAGGGTGTTGACCAGCGTGCAGGAGCAGGCGGTCCGTCCGCACATCACCGACGCGTTGGTCGCGGGCGACCGGGCGGCGTTGGCCGACCTTGATCACGCCGTCCGGCTGATGGTGCTGCGCGGCGAGGTCGAACGGGTCAAGGTCTGGGCGCCGGACGGCCGGGTGCTCTACGCCGACGACGCCCGGCTGATCGGAGAGCGCTTCACCCTGGGCGAGGACGAGGCCCGGACCCTGAGCTCCGGCGTGGCCACCTCCGACGTCTCGGATCTCTCGGCGTCTGAAAACCGGCTCGAGCCGAGCGGGCACCGGTTACTCGAGGTCTACGCGCGGACGCTGACACCCAGTGGAGCACCACTGCTGTTCGAGACCTATTTGCGCTACGACAGTGTCATCGCCAGGGGCAACCGGATCTGGACCGACTTCGCACCCGCGCTCCTGGCCACACTGCTCGCACTCCAATTGCTCCAGCTGCCGCTCGCTTGGCGGCTGACCCGTCGGCTGCAGGACGGCCAGCGCGAGCGGGACATCCTGCACGACCGCGTCGTCCAGGCTTCCGACGCCGAGCGCCGACGCATCGCCGGCGACCTGCACGACGGGGTGGTGCAGACCCTCGCCGGTGTCAGCTTCTCCCTCGCTGCGGCCGCGGTTGACCTGCGGACAGCGCCGGCGGGATCGGTCGGTGCCGCCGTGCAGACCATCTCGACCGCAGCCGAGCTGACCCGGCGCAGCATCGGCGAACTGCGCTCCCTGCTCGTCGAGATCTATCCGCCAAATCTGCGCGAGATCGGCCTATCCGGGGCACTCGCCGGCCTGTTGACCTCGGTGCCCGACAAGGGCGTCATCGCGACCCTTTCGGTGCCGGCGGGGCTCGAGCTCGCCCCGGAGGTCGAGGAGCTGCTCTATCGGGCGACCCAGGAAGCGGTCCGTAACGTCTTCACCCACGCACAAGCCGACCACCTCGACATTGCGGTGCACACCGAACAGGGTCGCGCCGTGCTGGATGTGCGCGACGACGGCCGTGGCTTCGCGGTCCTCCCGCAGTCCGACCAGACGTCGCATTTCGGTTTGCGACTGCTCGATGAGATGACCAGTCGGCTTGACGGCTGGCTACAGATCGACTCCGTGCCCGGCCTGGGCACGACCCTGCACCTGGAGGTTCCTGCGCGATGACCACGACTGAGCTCCCTGTGCGTACGGTGCGCGTCCTGATCGCCGACGACCATGCAGTCGTCAGAGCCGGGCTCGCCCAACTGTTCGGCACCACCCATGACATTGCAGTGGTGGGCGCTGCCGTCGACGGGGCGCACGCGGTGTCGCTGACGCTCGAGCTACAGCCGGACGTCGTGATCATGGACCTGTCGATGCCCGGGGTGGATGGGACGGAGGCGACGCGGCAGATCACCGCGAGTGGCGCATCGACCAGGGTGATCGCCCTGACGTCGTTCAGCGACCGGGACCGGATCATGGAGACCTTCGACGCGGGCGCGGTCGGCTACCTGCTCAAGGATGCTGCCCCGGAAGACATCATCAAAGCGGTCCGGCAGGCCGCCGACGGTCAGTCGCCGGTCGATCCCAAGGTCGCGCAGGTCCTGCTCGGTTCGCGGCTTCGGACGAGCAAGCCGGCGTTTGGTCTCACCGCCCGGGAACACGAGGTCCTGGGGCTGCTGAGCGAGGGCTGTGCCAACAAGCACATCGCGCGCCGGCTCGGCATCAGTGAGGCCACCGTGAAGGCGCACCTCACCAGCGTCTTCCAGACGATCGGGGTCACCGACCGGACCCAGGCAGCGCTCTGGGCGCACCGACACGGCATGGTCGTCGCGACCGACACGTCCGCCTGAACGGCCCAAATCGACCTCCGTCGTACGACGTATCCCTCATCAGCGGCCTCGGAGCCGACCGAAAGGCCGTCACGCCAGTGTCGTGACGGCTGAGGGCGCCGCCTCCAGCCGACGGATGGCCACCTTCTGACCCGAGGCCTCCGCCGCCGCACCCGTGTCGCGACCTCCCCCGGATCGCGACGCGGGTGCGGCCCCGCAGCCGTCAGATCCGGCTCGTCCGGACCTGGCACCTGGTCGAAGGACGACAGCGATGAGCAGATTGACGAAGGACCACACCTGGACAGGGCTGCTGACGCGGCCAGGCAGGGGCCGGCCGAAGCGGGCTCGTCGCAGCCTCGCGCGGGTTGTCGCGTTGGCGCTGGGCGCGACCGCCCTGGTGCCGGTGCTCGGGATCCAGTCGGCATTCGCCGCGACCGGCGAGCAGTACCTGCTGCTGGCGACCGACCCGCACGGCAACATCTGGCTGCCGGGCACCACCAACGGTCTGACCGGCGGTCCGATCGACCCCGGCACCGACTCGGCCAGCCCGAGCTACGGGCACCTGTGGACGACCGATGTCCCCTCCGGCTTCTGTCGCATCATCGCGGCGACGCCGGCGACCGACACGGCGGCCGGCACCGCGGCCTTCCTGGACCGGACCACCCCCGGCGGCTGCATCACCGCGGGTGGCAAGGCCGGCGGCCCAGATCTGGACCCGCGCCGCAACGCCGACGGCACGTTCTACCTCTATACCCCCGACTGGGCGGTGAAGAGCCAGGGCGTCTACCGGCTGACCTACGACCCGGGCTCCCAGACGATGACCAAGTCCGAGTTGCTCGCCCCGAACCGCTACCCGGGTGACAACAAGCCGTTCGACGCCCAGCTCGGGCCGCTGGATCACAAGCTCTACGTCAGCAGCGACCTCGACGGCAACATCAACCGGATCACCGGCGTCAATGGCCTGCTGTCCCAGCAAACCGTGGAGGCGGGTGTCGCCAAGTCAAGCGACGGCGGGCGGATGCGGGCGATCACGTTCGCCTGCTGGTCCGCGCTGAACAGCAAGCGGTCGGCCGGTGCGCCTGGCTGCAGCTCGGCAGATCCCGCGCCGGACCTGGTGATGGCCCAGAAGAACACCATCGCAGTGGTGCTCAACGCCGAGACCTGCCAGTCAACCGTCGGTGGCTGCACCACCCTGCTCACGCCTATCAAGGTGCTGACCCCGATGGGGCTGCGCACCGACCCGAAGAACCCTGACGTCATCTACGTCAGCGACTCGCCGGGCTCGGTCTCGCAGATCATCCGCTACACGATCAGCACCAACATCCAGGACTCCTACGCCAACTTCGGCATCCTGGACGACGGCAGCGCCTCGCAGCTGGCGTTCGCCTTCGACGTCGGCTTCGGTCCCGATCACGCGATGTACATCGGTGACGACCCAACGGCCGGCGGAACGGCCTTCAACGGCCGCTACTTCAGGGTGGCCCCGAACGCGCCGGCCGACGCGCTCGGTCAGCCCGGCGTCGCCGCGACGCCGCCCACCCCGCCCTCCCTGCAGACCGGCAGCCGGTACGGCGCCGGCGTGACCCTGCCGGCCGACGGCGTCTGGCTGGGGACGCACCTGTGGATCCCGGACTCCGTGAACGGGCTGTGCCGGCTGGACCCGACGCTCGACGCGGCCGGTAATCCGGTGCCCGGTGGGATGGCGGAGAACCTCACAACCTGCAAGTTCGGTGCCAACGCGGCCGGGCTCCTCAAGGCGGAGCAGTCCGCCTTCGACGCCACAAAGAACCTGCTCTACGTCGCTGACGGCGGGACCAAGAGTGTCGGCGTCGTCCGGTTCGCCTTCGATCCGGTCACTGAGACGTTGAGCACCCCGGCGGTCTTGGCCGCCGGCCTCGTCGGCACCGGCCTAGGGCTCGACGGGCAGCGCGCCGACGCGGTCGCCCTCGACCCGATCGCCGGCAGCCTGTACATCGGCTTCCGGACCCGCGCTGCCGGTGTCAACACCCAGATCGCCCGCGTCCTCAACCCGTCCGCCGCCGACACCACCGGGCAGAACGTCGAGTACGTCGCCCGGACGACCCGCAGCGTGCCGGTCTTCGGTCTCGGCTTCATCGTCAATCCCGCCAGCGGGGGGGTGCCGGCCACCGCCGACCTTTACATCGGCGACAACAAGGGCGTCGACCTGCTGACCAACGTGGCCACCTGTGCGCCCGGTGGCTGCACAGCGATCCTTGCCCTCGGGATCCGTGGTCCGAAGGGCCTCGCCAGCGATGGCACCGACAACTTGTACCTGGCCAGTCCGCCGGCCCCCGGCACAGCAGGCACCAGCACATCCGTGCAGCGATACACCGTGAGCACCGGTTCCCTGTTCGCATACAGCAGTATCGGGATCAACCCCGACGCGACCCAACAGCCGTATGGCTTCGTCTTCTCGCTGGCGCTGGACCCGGCTGGCAACCTCTACGTGGCGGACAACCCGAATGCGCTCGCCCCACCCAACGGCCTCGGCCACGTCTGGAAGGTGTCGGTGCCGACCGGCATCCCGGCCCAGCCCAGCATCACCAGCAAGCCGAACAACCCGACGAACGCCACGACCCCGTCGTTCGCCTTCCGATCCCTCACTGCCGGGGCGACGTACGAGTGCTCACTGGTCGCCTCCGGCGCGGTGGACAGCTTCGCCGCCTGCATCTCGCCGTACACCGCTCCGGTCGCGCTGGTCAACGGTGGCTACACCTTCAAGGTACGGGCGGTGAACGCCGCGGGGACGAGCGCCCCGGCCATCTACGGCTTCACCGTCGACACGGTCGCGCCAGTCATCACCATCACCACCCCACCGGCCACCCCGACCAGGAACGCCAGCCCATCGTTCACCTTCACGACGAGCAAGCCGGTGACCGCCCAGTGTGCGCTGACCACGGCAGCACCGATCGCAAGCGACTTCGCACCCTGCGCCTCGCCGCAGACCTATGCACCGCAGGCTGACGGTACCTACACGTTCACCGACAAGGGCACCGACCTGGCCGGCAACGCCAGCAACGTGGCAACCGCGCCGCTGACGATCGACACGGTCGCACCGGTGGTCTCCTTCAGCCCGCCCGGTGGGGCCTATGTCACCACCCAATCGGTTTCGCTCAGCACGAACGAGCCGGCCACGATGTTCTTTACGACCGACGGCACCGCACCGACCCCGCTCAGCACCAGCTACACCGGTCCGATCACCATCACCGGGACCAGCACGCTGAAGGTCATCGCGGTCGACACGGCGGGCAACCAGTCCGCGGTGGCGAGCCAGGGATACACCATCGGTGCAGTGGTGCTCGGCAGCAAGCCGGCCAGTCCGTCGGCCGACCCGAGCCCCGGCTTCACCTTCTCGGCCCCCAGCGTGCCGGGCGCCACCTTCCAGTGTGCGCTCACCGCAGCGGCTCCGGCAGCGGCGGACTTCGCCGCCTGCACCTCACCGAAGACCTACCCGGGCCTCGTTGACGGGACCTGGACCTTCACGGTGCAGGGCAGCGATCCCTCGACCGCGCCGGCCACGAATCTCGGCGCCGCGTCGGCGACCTTCACCCAGGACGCCGTCGCGCCGGTCCTGACAAGCAATCCGGCGAACCCCTCCGGGACGTCCACCGAGACCTTCGCCTTCAGCAAGGCCGGGCCCGGCTGGACCTTCCAGTGCTCCCTCGTGACACAGGGCGCACCCGTCGGGCTGGTCGCGTGTAGCTCGCCGAAGAGCTACGCCAACACCGCTGACGGCACCTACACCTTTGCGGTGCAGGCGTTCGACGCCAACGGGATGGGCACCGCCACCCGCAGTTACTCATTCGCGGTGAATGCCGGGACGACGGCCCCCCCGGCCACTGCGCCCGTGCAGCAGCTGGTGGTGCCGAGCACGGCGTCAACCACGACCGTGCCGGTCAGCCTCACCTGGTCCGGCGGTGCGAACGCCACCGGCTACGAGCTGCAGCAGAGCATCAACGGCGGCACGTTCTTCGACGTCGCCGGCTGCACCTCGACGGCGCCGTGTGCGGCGACGACGGCAGTCCTCGGCGACCGGCCGAGTGCCACCAACCAGTCGACGGTGACGACCTACCGTTATCAGGTGCGTGCAGTCAACGCGACAGGGATCTTCGGTGCCTACGCTGCCGGCCCGATGTTCTCGATCCCGGCAACCGATAACACCGCCGGCTTCAGCTTCAACGGCGGCTGGAGCGGCGTGAACCTCTCCGGTGCCTACAACGGCTCGGTGCAGCAGTCGAGCACCGTTGGAGCCTTCGCGGAGAACAGCTCACCGCTGGGTGGGACGAGGGTCGCCTTCGTCTCGACGAAGGGCCCGGACCGGGGCGTCGCCCAGCTCACCCTGGACGGCAACCTGGTCGGCAACGTGGACCTGTACGCATCGACCGTGCAGCCGGCTCAGATCGTCTGGACGTCGGCCGACATCGGCGCGGTCGGTCACACCCTTCGAGTTGGTGTCGCGGGCGCCAAGAACGCCGCGTCGACCGGGACAAAGGTCGACATCGACGCCTACCTCAGCTTGAAGTAGGCCCGCGGTCCACCGCACCAGGAAAGGCCCGCCGCTACCAGCGGCGGGCCTTTCCTGGTGCCAGACCCAATTCACACGGTGCCGCCGCCGAGGCGAGCGCCGGGTCGTGACCTCCCGGCTGCTGTGGCTGACGACCGCGGGTACGACCTGGGTCCTAGGACCCATGTGCGATGGCACGTGACCATCGTGACGGCGATCCTGCTCCCATGTATCCATTGCGAATGGTGCCGGGCCGCCAACTCATCTCGGTTCTCGCGATGGTCGGCGTAGGTCTGCTGGCCGGACCACCGGCACTCGCCAGCGGCGGCGGCGGCTTGGCCGTCCGGCCGGCCCTGCAACGAGACTGGCCCAGCGCCGTCCCGATCCCGGCGGGCACCATCACCGGCACCAGCGGCCTTCGTCCCTCGGAGACGGTCGCCCTGCTCGCCCGGGGTTCGGCGGCCCAGGTCAGCCGAACCATCGTCACGCTCTACACCTCGCATGGCTTCAAGCAGGCCGCCAACGGCGCCCAGGTCTTCTCGAGTCGCACCTACCGGGTCACCGTCATCCTTCGCAGCCATGACCACAGCGCGAGTAGGACCGACGTGGCGGTCTGGCTCCAGACCCGGTAGCCCAGGTCTGCGTGCGGCGTAGCAGCCGGTCGACCGCGTCCGGGTCAGGCTGAGAAAGGGTTCGCCGCGCCGCACCCTCACTCGGATCATGGCCCGGGTACAGCCCCGGCTCAGGGTTGCGCGTTGTCAGGCTTGGGCTTGCCCGGGCCGTCGAGGAGGTCTTCGGCCCGCGGGCCGGCCCCGTCGGTCGGGGAGGTGTACTTACCGCCGGTGCGTTCATCGATCAGATCCCTGGCCTTGCCGACGCCTTGCGACGGTCGCGTCCTGGTGTGCGGCGCCGAGTTCCTGTGCTTGTTCCGCGAGCTTCTTGTCTTCATCGAAGCTGCCCAGAGCTGTTCCCTGCTGGTGGTCGGTGGTCGGTGGTCGGTGTTCGTCACGTCGGTCTAAGGTCGCGACACAGCCTCGGGACAGGAGCCGCAATGGGCGAGGGCTCGGACCCCAGCGGATCCTCAGCGCAGGAGCACGGCGGCCGGCGCCGTCGGCGGGCGGTCGGCCCACCGGGGGCCCGACCAGGCGGCGCTGAGCCGAGACCCGAACCGCGTGCGGAGCCAGCCGGCCCCGACGACGACGAGCGCTTCCTGGCCGACCGCCCGCCGCACCACGACCGGGAACGGTGAGCGGTCAGGCCGAGACGAGGCCGGCCGGCTCCACCTCGCAGGAGCCGCACCGGGTGAATGGCAAGGCATGCTCGAAAGGTTGCACCAGAGCTCGCCGGCAGTAGCTATCGAGCGGTTGGCCCGATGAAGTCGTGGTTTGGCCGGGCTGCCGGCCAGGACGGGCCCGAGCGCGAGCAGCTGGCCGGTCGGGCGTTCGTCGGCGGCCCCCCCGGCGCCACACCGGGGGTAGCAGCCGCTCATGGGGCGAGCACGGTCACCGACAGTCGGCTCGTGACGGCCGTGGCCGCCAGGCGCGCCGCGGTGGGGCGGGCAACCGCGAGCACGACGAGGGCACCGGCACCGTCGCCAACCGCGCCGGGAACGGCAAGCACGAGCGCATCAGGGGCCACAACGGTGGCCGACGGGGCGAGCTCCGAACGAGCCGGGCCAGCAGCGCCGCCGGCAATCGTCGGGCCGGCGGCGGCAACGGCGCCGGAGGTCGCTGCGTCGGTGCTCGCGGCGGCCAGCACATCGACATGGTCTCCAGCATGCAGGAACGCCGCTGCTGCGCTGTCGGCAAGTCGGACGGGGCTCGCGACGAGACCGCGGCCGCCCCCGGCAGCAAGCAGGGACGCCCCGAGTAGGCGGACGTCGGTGAGCGCTT
>JAYUMN010000137.1:0-4282 GCA_043762595.1 Frankiales bacterium | reverse complement strand
GCGAAGGCCCTTGCCGGCAGGATCATCAGCTCGCAGTCCGCCGAGATCGCGACCATGACAAAACTGATGAGCACCCTCAACGGCTAGTCGCCGGTAGGTGCGCCCCCTCTCACATGCAACGTGGTGGGGGCGCACCCGCGGCCGGCCTGGTAGCCGTGGTGGTCAGCCTTGGACGAGCGGTGGACGGGGCCCAACCTGGCGGGAACGCGGGAGGCAAATGTGGGCAAGTTCGGTGAGCCCGAGGCCGTCGTCATGGACCGCCTGTGACACCGACGGACCCCTGTTGGTGCGCGATGTCGTAGGCGCGCCCGAACAGGACCGGACGATCGCCTACACAACTGTCTGGAACAGCGGACCACAAAGGCAGGCTCACGCGCACGGAGCACAACCGAGCGAACCTGAACTCGCCTGTGCAATCCCGGCCGATTACACCGCGGGCATCATGGCCGAGGCGCTCGCCAGCACGACCGAGCCTGGATCCACCAAAGAAATTACGCTCCTGAGCGCGGCGTAGGCGCGAGATGCCCCGCAGTGCAAAGAAGATCGGACTCATGTTTATCCGGTTAGGTCAGGTACTGTTGGGCGGTGCCGCGGCCAGAGTTCCCTCGAACGATCATGGAGTTCCAGCACCGGTTCCCGGGCGAGCAGGCGTGCACCTAGTACCTGTTTAGCTGCCGGTGGCCGGACGGGTTCCAGTGCCCGCGGTGTGGCACTGAGCGGGCCTGGCCGATCGCGAAGCGCCGCACGGTGTGGGAGTGCGCGGGCTGCCACCGGCAGACGTCGGTGACCGCAGGCACGGTGCTGCACAGGACCCACACGCCGTTGCACCTGTGGTTCTGGGCCGCGTACCTCATGACGACGGCGACGCCGGGCATCTCTGCGTTGCAGCTGGGACGTCAGCTCGGCATCGAGCGGTACGAGACCGCGTGGATGCTGCACAAGCTTCGCCGGGCAATGGTCAACCCCGAGCGCTCGCTGTTGAGCGAGGCGGTGGAGGTCGACGAGTGCTTCATCGGCGGCCACCAGGAAGGACTGCGTGGTGGGCGCGCCCGCGGCGAGAAGGCGCTCGTAGTGGTCGCTGTGGAGATCCGCGGCACCGGCAGCGGACGGGTCCGCATGCAAGTCATCGGCGACGCGTCCGCGGCCACCATGCGCCCGTTCGTGCAGGCCACTGTCGCACCCGTCGCGACCGTGCGCACCGACGCCTGGCAGGGCTATCGAGGCCTCGACAAGCTCGGCTACGACCACGACCGGTGCAGCCAACGCGCAGCCAAGGCACTCGGCGAGGACCCCGGCGAGCTGCTGCCCCGCGTGCACCGGGTGATCTCCAACCTCAAGAGTTGGCTGCAAGGCACCCACCGCGGCGTCTCCGGTGAACACTTGCAGGTCTACCTCGACGAGTACGTGTTCCGCTTCAACCGCCGCCGCACCCCGATGGCCGCCTTCCAGACGCTGCTGGGCCTGCAGAGCACCCAGGCGCCAACGGTCTACAAAGAAATCAGCGGGCTTACGCGGCGACCTGAACTAACCGCATAAGCATGATCGGACTTATCGAAGGTTCCTTCCCCTCGCACAGAAGGGCACCTCGCAGGTGCCAGTCTCACGAGCCCACGCTGTTTTCGACCACCCGAGCCAGGTGTCGTGCGCGGGACTGGTGCCGGTCCCGGCGTTGGCCGAACGCGCCGGGTTGCAGGGTCCGCTCGCTGAGCACCCGACGCTAACGGAGCAGGAGCTGCGAACGAGCGGATGAAAGTGACCTCGCTGGTCGCCGTGATGGTCGTCGGAACAGACTCGATCGACGACATGGAAGTGCTGCGGCACGGCCGCGATGCACCGGCCGTTCAACGGGGGTCGGGCGCCGTCGACGCTCGGGACGTTCCTACGCGTTGGGCAGGCACTGTCGACGTTTGACCTGTTCAGCGTTGCTGCGATAGACGATGAAGTCGGCCTCATCACAGTGACTCGAGGAAGGCCAGAAACGGGTCGGGCCGCCGGTAGCGGCCTGCGCGGACGTTGGTCGGCGTTGTCCGCGCCGCCGCGCGTTCTTTGATGCCAAGGTCAGCCTGCATGCAGGTCGATCTGGGTGGTCTCGATTTGTTCGTGTCCGAGCTACAACGCGATGACCGACGTGTCCACGCAGGCTTCGAGTAGCCGCATTGGCCGTGTGACGCAACGACGACCCGCAGGCGCCCTCGTCGCCCGACAGAAGGCGCGGCGGCCGGGAGCCCGGTCGTGCGAGCGTAGTCATGCTCAGCCGATACGTCGCGAAAAGTGAGCAGCGGCCCGCGTCGGCAATAGGGGCCGAAAGTCCCCTCCTGACCGGTTGGGCAGCAGGGCCCACCCGGGTCGGGTCCTTTGGCGTGCGGGAAGGGACTTTCGGTCCTGCCCCTCGGGGGTACCGCAGGAGCACTGTGTCCTTCTGAGGGCTCGGGAGGCTCCCGAGCCTCGCAAGGAGGTGGGTCTCATGATGGATTGGGGCAACAGTGGATGGGGCGCCGGCGACTGGGTCGCCATGAGTGCCCTGATGATCGTGTTCCTGGGCGGACTGATCGCCTTGGCGGTGTGGGTCGTCCGCCGTCTGCGGCCCGACCGCGGCCAGCCACCAGCTGATCGCGCCGACGCGTTGCTGGCGGAGCGCTTTGCCCGTGGCGAGATCGACGGTGAGGAATTCAGCCGGAACCGTGAACTGCTGCACACCGGCGACTCTTCCCCGTCGCACAGTGGGCGGTGAGCACGATGGGCAACTACCTTCCGCTGCTGATCATCTTGGCCTGTCCGCTGATGATGATCTTCATGATGCGGGGCATGCACGGCGGCCGTGACATGGGCGCCCAGGACAGGAACCCGCGTCACGACGGGCAAGCACCTCGGGTCGATCCGCCGGACGACCAGCGCATACTCGACCTGGAGCGCCAGGTCGCCGAGCTGCGCGCCGAGCGCGACCGCACCGAGCGCCCAGCGAGCCGGCGATGAGCACCGCGACCCTGCCGACGACCCGACAGCCGAGCGCCTCCCGCCGGCAGGAGGCGGAGGTCGTGTTGAGGCTGCGCAAGGCCACCGGCCAGCTTGCTGGCGTCACCTCGATGTACGACGACGGCCGGTACTGCATCGACGTGCTCGACCAGTTGTCGGCGGTCACCGCAGCTGTCGACGCGGTCGCTGTCCTGATTCTCACCGACCACATCAACGCGTGCGTCCGGGCGGCCCTTGTCACCGGTGACACCGAGGAAGCGGTCGCGGAACTCGTCACTGCGGTCCGACGCTACGTCCGAAGCCGATGAGCACCCACCTCAGGACTCCTTCCCCGGCATCCACCGCGGGCGCGCCGTCCTGGTTGCGCGAGCGCTGGAACGCCGCGACCGGTGCCGTCGGCGTCGTGGTCGGCCTGGCTCCGCACGTCCTGCACCACATCGGCGCCTTGGCCGGTACGGCGCTCGTCGCCGGCTCGGGGGGGACTGCCCTGTTCGGGGCCCTTGGCCTGGTGCTGTCGGTGCCGATGCTGCTCCGGCTGCACCGCCGGTTCGGTAGCTGGACAGCCCCAGCGATCGGGCTCGCGGTCTTCACGGCGATGTTCGCCCTGTCGACCTGGGTCATCGGCCCCGCCATCAGCGGCAGCGGCGCCTCGGGGCCCTCGCGGCCCACCGTCGACCACAGCAGCCACCACTAGTTCGAACGGAAGCCGCTATGAACACAACGGATGTTCTCGTCCTCCTCGCGACCGCCGTGCTGTCCGGGGGTCTCTTGCGGTTTCTTTTCGGCAGCCGACCAGAAGCACAACACGCCGCCGTCACGACCGGCGCCGCGGCAAGCGAGGTGACGTCATGAACTCCGACTACGGCCTGTGGTCGCTGGTGATCCTCAACAGCGTCCTGATGATCTTCTTTGCGGCGAGCTTCTTCCACCCCCGCACCAAGCGGGACTGGCGGGCGATGGGCGGCTACTCCGCGTTCATCGTCGCGCTGTTCACCGAGATGTACGGCGCGCCCCTGACCGTCTACCTGTTGTCCGGCTGGCTCGGCACCCGGTTCCCCGCGCTGAAGGCCACCCACAGCGGTGGGCATCTGTGGAACGACCTGATCGGCTGGAAGGGCGACCCGCACGTCAGCCCGTTCCACCTGGCCAGCTACGCGGTCATCGGCGGCGGCTTCTGGCTCATCGCCGCCGCCTGGACCCGGCTGCACATTGCCGCCCAGCAGGACCGCCTCGCCACCGATGGTCCCTACGCCTGGCTACGGCACCCGCAGTACCTGGGGTTCCTACTGGTCATGTCCGGCTGGCTGCT
>JAYUMN010000136.1:0-5597 GCA_043762595.1 Frankiales bacterium | reverse complement strand
TGGCGATGCTGACGGTCGGGTTGCTGTTCAAGGTGGGGGCCGTGCCGTTCCAGGCCTGGACCCCCGATGTCTACCAAGGGTCCCCCACGCCTGTCACGGCGCTGATGGCGGCCTGCACCAAGGTCGCCGCGTTCGGGGCCCTGCTCCGGGTGATCTACGTCGGGTTCGGCCGCACCCAGTGGGACTGGCGGCCGATGATGTGGGCTGTCGCGATCCTGACGATGGTGGTTGGTGCGGTGCTCGCAGTCACCCAGACCGATGTCAAGCGGATGCTGGCCTACTCCTCGGTGGCACACACCGGTTTCATCCTGGTGGGGGTGATCGCCATCAACCGCGACGGCCTGTCCGGCTCGCTGTTCTACCTGCTGACCTACGGCTTCACCACGATCGCGTCGTTCGCCGTCGTGGGCCTCGTCCGTGACAGCGCCGGTGAGGCCACGCACCTGGCCCAGTGGGCCGGCCTCGGCCGCAAGAGCCCGCTGGTCGCGGGAGTTTTCGCGCTGCTGCTGTTCGCCCTGGCCGGGATCCCGCTGACCAGTGGCTTCATGGCCAAGTTCGCGGTCTTCAAGGCAGCCACCGAGGGCGGTGCGACCGCGCTCGTCGTCGTCGGCGTCGTCGCGAGCGGCATCACGGCCTTCTTCTATGCCAAGGTCGTTGTGCTGATGTTCTTCAACGAGCCGCTGCCCGACGGTCCGACGGTGGCGGTGCCGAGCGCCTACACGGCGGCCACCATCGCGCTGGGCATCGCGGTCACAGTGGTGCTCGGCGTGCTGCCCCAGCCCCTGCTCGACCTCACCGGTCGCGCCGCGGTCTTCATCCGGTGAAGCTCGCCGCAGCCGACGCCCCCGGTATCCTCGACGCCGCGGACCCGGCGCTGAAGGCGTCGATCCGGGCGGGGCTCGAGCAGGTCGAGGCCCGGCTGATGAGCGTCGTGTCGAGCAGCCATCCCCTGCTGCAGGAGACAGCCAGCCACCTCGTGCAGGCCGGCGGCAAACGGTTCCGCCCGCTGCTGGCGCTGCTCGCCGCCCAGCTCGGTGATCCGGGCCGGGCTGACGTCCTCGACGCCGCCGTCGTCGTCGAGCTGACCCACCTGGCCACGCTTTACCACGACGACGTGATGGACGAGGCGGCCGTGCGTCGCGGCGCCGAGAGCGCCAACACCCGCTGGACCAACACCGTCGCCATCCTCACCGGCGACTACCTGTTCGCCCGGGCGTCCGACCTCACCGCTGGGCTCGGTACCGAGGCCACCCATCTGCAGTCGCGCACCTTTGCCCGGCTGGTCGAGGGACAGATCGCCGAGACCGCCGGCCCGGCCGACGGCGAGGACCCGGTCGAGCACCACCTGCAGGTGGTTGCCGACAAGACCGGCTCACTGATCGCCACCTCGGCCAGGCTCGGCGCGCTGATGGCCGGCGCGCCGGCAGCCGACGTCGAAACCGTTGCGGCGTACGGCGAGGTGATCGGGGTGGCCTTCCAGCTGTCCGACGACCTCATCGATGTGCTCTCCGAGGCCGGCGACTCGGGCAAGACCCCCGGCACCGACCTGCGCGAAGGCATCGCCACCCTGCCGGTGCTGCTCGTGCTGGCCGGCCGCGACGGCAGCAGTGCCCGGCTGCGCGAGTTGCTCACCGGTGACCTCACCGACGATGGCCACCTGGCCGAGGCCCTGGCGCTGCTGCGGGCCCACCCAGCGGTCGGCCTGGCCCGCGACCGGCTGGCAGCGTACGCCGCAACGGCCCGGGGCATCGCAGACGCCCTCCCGGCCGGGCCGCCCCGCGACGCACTGCACGCCCTGACCGACTACGTCCTGGTCCGTAGCGGTTGATCGCCGTCGACCTCGTGCCGGTCACCGTCGTCCTGGCCGAGGGTCCGGCTTGGACGCTCACGCTGCTCGACCTCGGGTTGGCCTGCTGCGCGGTCGAGTTCATGGCCGCCTCGCTCACCGAAGGGGCCTTCGCCGCCCTCGGGGCAAGGCTGGCCCCCGAGCTCGCACAGGCCGATGTGCTGGTCGTCAGTGGCACCTTGACCGACCGGATCGCACCGGCTGTCCGGCGGCTCTACGACGCGCTTGCCGAGCCCCGCCGGGTCATCTCCTTCGGTGCGTGCGCCAACTCTGGCGGGCCGTACTGGGACTCCTACAGCGTTACCAAGGGCGTCGACCAGCTCGTCCCGGTCGATCTCTACGTCCCCGGCTGTCCGCCCCGGCCGGCGGCGCTGCTGGCTGCCCTCGAGCAACTGTCCGGTCGGTCATGAGCTTCGCCGCGCGCGTCGAGGCGCTGCTCGGCGCGCCAACCACCACGTCGTACGCCGTCCTGGCGGTCGCCGTCGAAGGCGACCGCTGGGTCTTCGCCGCGACCGCGGTCCGCGACGAGCTGGGCTTGAGCTTCTTCGACCTGCTCACCGCGGTCGACCGCGAGGCGGCCGGTTTCGAGGTGGTCCTGCGGCTTTGGTCGCCGACCGACCGGCAGGCGTTGCTGCTGCGCACCCATTGCCCGCGTGAGGACCCGCGGGTGCCGACGCTGACCGGGGTCTTCGGTGGCGCAGCCTGGCACGAGCGGGCCACCGCGGAGCTGTTCGGGATCGGCTTCGACGGCCACCTCGGCCTCGCGCCGCTGCTGCTCACCGAGGGGTTCGAGGGTCACCCGCTGCGGAAAGACTTTCCGCTGGCCGCCCGCGCGGTCAAGCCGTGGCCGGGGGCCAAGGAGCCCGGGGAGAGCGATGCCGACCTGGCCACCGCGCGCCGCCGGTTGACTGCGCCCGGCATCCCCGACTGGCCCGACGGATGAGCCTCGAGGAGGGGCTGGCTGTCGTCCAGCGAGCGCGCGACCGGCAGGTCGGACAGACCCCGGTGCCGGTCCGGTCCCGTGGCGTCATCGGATTGCTCGAGGAGTCGTGCACCGTCTGCATGCTGTGCGCCCGGGAATGTCCGGACTGGTGCATCTACATCGACTCGCACAAGGCAACGGTCCCGGCCACCCCGAGCGGCGGCCGGGCCAAGGTCACCCACGTGCTCGACCGCTTCGCGATCGACTTCTCGCTGTGCATGTACTGCGGCATCTGCATCGAGGTGTGCCCGTTCGACGCCCTGTTTTGGGCCCCCGACTACGCCTACGCGCAAGCTGACATCGGTGACCTCGTGCACGAGCGGGAGCAGCTGCGCGCCTGGATGTGGGAAGCCCCACCGCCACCCCCGCTCGATCCGGCGGCGCAGGGTGATCAGCGGTAGTTGGTGAACTGCAGGGCGAAGTCGAAGTCCTTGCCCTTCAGCAGCGCGATGACCGCCTGCAGGTCGTCTTTCTTCTTCGCGCTCACCCGCAACTGCTCGCCCTGGACCTGCGGTTGGACTCCCTTGGGGCCCTCGTCCCGGATCAGCTTGGCGACCTTCTTGGCGTCCTCCTGGGTGATCCCCTCCTTGACTGTGGTCGTCAGGCGGTACTCCTTGCCCGACTGCTGGGGCTCGCCGGCATCGAGCGTCTTGAGCGAGATGGCCCGCTTGACCAGCTTCTCCTTGTAGACCTCAAGCAGGGCTTTGCAACGCTCCTCGCTGCTGGCTTTGAGCACCACATCCTCACCTGACCAGGCGATCTCGGCACCGGTGCCCTTGAAGTCGTACCGGGTCGCGGCTTCTTTGGCGGTCTGATTGACCGCGTTGTCGACCTCCTGCCGGTCGACCTTGCTGACGATGTCGAATGACGGATCGGCCACGGCGCACTCCTTGCTATCGTCTCCCGCGCACCAGGCGGGTTGCCCGAGTGGTCAAAGGGAGCAGACTGTAAATCTGCCGGCTCAGCCTACGAAGGTTCGAACCCTTCACCCGCCACCAGGTGAGTAAGCGCCCCTGATCTGCATCTGTGCAGCTCAGGGGCGCCTCGCGGTACGGCATGGTCGGCGCAGTCGGATCGGCAGGCGCAGCTCGGGCCCGTGCGCACCGGCACCTTGCCGCCGGCGGCGGCTTGACCGGCCTCGGCTTGGCCCCGACTTCGGCCAGCTGTGGGCCGCCGGTGCGATTCGAGGGCTGGGCGACGGGATCTCTCTCGCCGCCGGACCGCTGCTGGTCGCCTCGCCCACCAGCTCACCGGTGCTGGTGGCACCGGGAGCAAGGTGATCCCGGTGACGTTGGTCAACAAGACCGGTGCCGGCGCGATCCGCGCTGCGCTCGTGGCCGGCACACCGGTCACCGCGATCTTCGGCTTCAACTACCGGGCCGGCAGCCCACAGAGCGCAAAGATCATCGGTCTGGCCAGCACCGACAAGGTCGCCTCATCCACCTCGCGCGGCACCACCCCCGCCGACGGCTTCCTCAAGCCTGATGTCGGCCCTCCCGGCCTGCACACGTCCTCGGCCAATTCCGGCACCGGCAATGTGGGGCTCGACGAGAGCGGCACCTCGCTTGCCACCCCGCACACCGCGGGCAACGCCGCACTGGTCAAGTCCGCGCACCCGGCCTCGCCGGCCGAGGAAATCAAGGCAGCCCTGGTCGATACCGCCAGCGGCGTGCTCACCATCGACGGCCAGGGCAAGGGCATCGAGTACGGCTCGGCCGGGTCGACGCTGGTCGCATCGACAGCTTCGAGGCGGTCGGCAGCTCGGTGCTCGCCTTCGTCCAGGACGGCTCCGGCGCGGTGGGGCTGGGCTTCGGTGCGGTGGCGGCGACCAGGGGGCTGAGCCGTCGAAAGACCGTGCGGGTGGCAATCCTCAGCCCCAGCCGGGGGCGATACCGGCTGTCCTTGCGCTGTTGCTGAGGACCTGCCAGGCGTCACCTGCGAGGTGCCGGACGGGGTCACGGTTGCGCCGGCTGACGGGAACGGTCCGGGTACCGCCCGCTTCACCGTCACGATGCGCGTCACGGTTGTCGCTGCCCCGCGCAAGACGCCCGACCCGACCGTCAAGCTCACCCAGGGTGGTCACCCCCCCGACTTCCTGGCCGAAGCGGACGGCCGGATCCTGCTGATGTCGGCAACTGGCGTCCAGCTGCGGTCGCCTGCCGCGGCCGCCGTCCGGCCGACCTCGATGATGCGCGCCTCCGACGAGCTCAGTACGACGTTGACAGCCGGCAGCAGTTCGGGGTCCACCGGCGTACTCCAGCTCCGAGGCACGCCGGTGAGCAATGGCCCACTTGGCCAACCGGACAGCGTCGACAGCCCGATCGGCCGGCTTTCAGTTGCAGGCGAGGAGTCCCCGCCTGCTGGCCTGCTCCGCCACCCAGCTCAACCAATGTCTGCACTTCCCGTCGCAGCGCGTCGGTGACCTCCAGTACGGCGGAGCCAGCTCGACCGGCGCCGACCCGACCAAGGGCGTGGCGGGGATCGCTCTCTCGACCTATGGCAGCTGGATCAGCCCAGCCGTCTTCGACGAGGCACACCCGAAGGTAAAGCTCACCCAACCCCAGCTGCCGGCCGCCGCCGGTGTCGACGGCCTGTCGCTGCCCAGTCCCGGCTCCCAGAGCCACTGGGAATCAGCACCGACGACACGGCGACGGGCACCCAGGATCTGGGGCTGCTCCTGCTGCACCTGCACAACCGGGACATTGACAAGGCCCAGCTTGTCAACGTCGAGCGAACGGACCGGGAGCGCTGCCGATGAGCGAGCGCTCG
>JAYUMN010000135.1:0-24221 GCA_043762595.1 Frankiales bacterium | reverse complement strand
AGCCCGGCAGCGGCACGCCCACCCCGAAACCGCTTCGAGCACCGAAACTGTCGGAGCCGCCGCAAGAATTCAGACCGGATCGCCACCCAAGTTCCACGGAACTCGGGACAACCGCACGGTTGGCCGCGGCGCCACCGGGATCCCCGCCAGATACCGC
Source organism: Frankiales bacterium (assembly GCA_043762595.1). Classification (GTDB taxonomy): domain Bacteria; phylum Actinomycetota; class Actinomycetes; order Mycobacteriales; family SCTD01; genus JAYSQK01. The sequence continues at coordinate 24,064 of JAYUMN010000135.1, read as the reverse complement.
CCGGGGGGAGGTGCGGCCGGTGGGTCGCGGCGTCTCGTGGCGCACCGGTGGTCTTGACGAACCTGGCCCTGCCGCGCTCACATGACGATGCCGGCTGCAACGACTGGGGTGCTTCGGAATGCCAAACGACCGCAACAACAAACAAGCGTGATTCGACGTAGCGGCACAGCTGCTGTTGTAGTCACTGCCACAACGCGCACAGCAAGCGAATGCGCCGCCAGCCGGCTGTGGCGCCGTGATGTCATCGCCAACGAGCGCCCACCAAGCACACGCCCAGAAATACGGGCACGCCGTGGTCACGTACCGAGTAGGTGGAGGACTCCGAGCAGATGCAGTCGGCTGGCCCGGCCCACACCAACGCGCCGCCAGCGACCGTCTCGGAGCCGCTGGCGCGGTTCGGCGACACAACGTCGACCGACAGTGAGTCACTCGTCAGGACCGCTGTCGCCGCCTCACACGTCGGACGCGCCGGTGACTATTCGCCCAAGAACTTGCGGGTGCTGGTGGCACTGAGGCCGCTGGCGTCCAAGCTGGACAGTGTCTGGCCCTGGCTGCGATTGATGCCGACGTAGTACTCGAACAGAAAACCACTGGCGCAGATGAGGACTGCCACGAAGCCGATCAGGATGAGAAAGGGACCGAACACCAGGCCCAGGGTCGTGAGGGTGAATGCACCAGCGGTGAAGATCGGCCAGTAGGAATGTGGTGAAAAGAACCCCATCTCACCGGACCCTTCGCTGATCTCGGCGTCCGCACGGTCCTCCGGACGGGCCTCAAGGCGCCCGGCGGTGAACAGCAAATAGTAGCCGACGATGAACGCGAGCCCACCCGAAAGCAGGATGCAGGTGAAGCCGGTCGGGTCGTGCGAGAGCAACCAGTAGACGCTGCTCGTTACAACGAGGAACACCGCGATGAGCGCGAACAGCAAACCTTCGACCTTCACAGCGTTGCCCTTACTCCGGGGAAGCGTGCATGTCGATGCGGCCGGCCGCCGCCGGATAGTGCAGGTCGAACGCCGGCCGCTCGGACCGGATCCGTGGCATTGTCACGAAATTGTGCCGCGGCGGCGGGCAAGACGTCGCCCACTCGAGGGAATTTCCGAAGCCCCACGGATCGTCGCCGACGGCCCGCTCGCCGCGCCGGAACGACACGATCACGTTGTAGATGAACGGCAACGTCGAGGCGCCGAGCACGAACGCACCGATCGAGGAGATCGTGTTGAGCGTGGTGAAACCGTCCGCGGCGCTGTAGTCGGCATAGCGGCGCGGCATGCCCTCCGCGCCGAGCCAGTGCTGGACGAGGAAGGTCAGGTGGAAGCCGACGAACAGTGTCCACGCGTGCACCTTGCCGAGCCGGTCGTCGAGCATCCGGCCGGTGATCTTGGGGAACCAGTAGTAGGTCCCGGCGAAGGCAGCGAAGACCACTGAGCCGAACAGCACGTAGTGCATGTGCGCGACGACGAAGTAGGTGTCGGTGACGTGGAAGTCAATCGGCGGGCTGGCCAACAGGATGCCGGTCAATCCACCGAGCAGGAACGTCACAAGGAAGCCCACGCAGAACAGCATCGGCGTCTCGAAGGTCAGCTGTCCTCGCCACATCGTGCCGATCCAGTTGAAGAACTTCACGCCGGTTGGAACCGCAATCAGGAAAGACAGGAAGGAGAAGAACGGCAGCAGGACCGCTCCGGTGGCGAACATGTGGTGCGCCCAGACCGTCATCGCCAGCGCGCCGATGCTGATGGTCGCGAAGACCAAGCCCTTGTAGCCGAACATCGGCTTGCGGCTGAACACCGGGATGATCTCGGTAATGATGCCGAACGCGGGCAGCGCGACGATGTAGACCTCGGGGTGGCCGAAGAACCAGAACAGGTGCTGCCACAAAATGGCCCCGCCGTTGGCGGCGTCGTAGACGTGGGCACCAAGGTGCCGGTCGGCCTCCAGCGCGAACAGCGCCGCGGTGAGCACCGGGAAGGCCATCAGCACCAAAATCGAGGTTACCAGGATGTTCCAGGTGAAGATCGGCATCCGGAACATCGTCATGCCCGGCGCGCGCAGCGAGATGATCGTGGTGATGAAGTTGACCGCGCCTAGGATGGTGCCGAGCCCGGACGTGATCAGGCCGACAATCCACAGGTCCGAGCCAAGGTTGGGCGAATGGATGATGTCGTTGAGCGGCGCGTAGGCGAACCAGCCGAAGCCGGCGGCACCGTCAGGGGTGAGAAAGCCCGCGAGCACGGTCAGGCCACCAAACAGATACAGCCAGTATGAGAGGGCGTTCAGCCGGGGGAAGCTCATATCCGGCGCGCCGATCTGCAGCGGCATGATGAAGTTTGCGAAGCCGTACGCGACCGGCGGGGCGAACAGAAACATCATGATCGTGCCGTGCATCGTGAACAACTGGTTGTACTGCTCGTTGGACAGCACCTGCAGGCCGGGCCTGGCCAGCTCGGCCCGCATCAGCTCGGCCATCCCGCCCGCAATGAGGAAGAAGACGAACGACGTGCACAGGTAGAGCAACCCGATCGTCTTGTGATCGGTCGTCGTGAGGACCTTCACGACCTTCGCGCCGGCCGGCTGGCGGGACCGACGATTGGCGATCGGCGGGGCGGCGTTGGAGATGAGGGTCATGGTCAGCTCCCGGTCGGAATGGCTGCGGACAGCGCGTTGGCGGTGGCGTTCGGATCGGCTTGCAGGCCCTTGATGTAGCCGTCGTAGGCGTCCTGGGAGACGACTTTGACCGAGAAATTCATCCGATCGTGCTTTTCACCGCACAACTCGGCGCACCGCCCGACGTAGGTGCCCTGCTTGTTCACGGTCACTTCGAAGGTGTTCAACCGACCCGGGACGACGTCGCGCTTGAACAGGAACTTGGGCACCCAGAACGAATGGATGACGTCCGGCGAGGTCTCGACGAAGCGGATTCGCTTGCCGACCGGGATGACGAGTTGGGCCCGGTGGTTGGGCACGCCGGTCACCTGGACCTTCTGCTGCAGGTAGTTGAACTGCCAGTTCCATTGGAAGCCGACCACCCCGATCGTCACGTCCGGGTTTGGGGTCAGCTTGTTGACCTTGTTCTCGCCGACCGCGGTGTAGAAGAACAGCACCGCGATGATCACGAACGGGACGACGGTGTAGAGCACCTCGATCGGCAGGTTGTAGCGGACCTGCCGGGGCAGCTCTTCACCGGTCTTTCGGTAGCGCAGGACGGCCCAGAAGATCAGACCCCAGACCGCCAAGCCGACGACTGCGGCGGCGGCGGTCGAGCCGAGCCACAGGTCGTAGATCGTCTTGCCCTGGTTGGTCACCGGGTGCGGGAAACCAAACGAGAAGGCTTGTTCGTAGGCCTCTCTGGTGTTGCAGCCCGAGGTCAGCAGCACCGTGCCGACTGCTGCCAGGACGAGCCCTGCGCGCCGTCGACGGGTTGCCGTTGGGGGGATGGTTCGCAACCTCTCGGACCTTCCTGCTGAGCGCGCCTACACCGTCGTCGACGGCATCCGCGAGGGTATCTCAGCGCAGCGACGGCTTGCCTGCCGAGGGCCGCGCGCCGCGGGCTGGCGAAGGCCACCGCTAACGTCGGCTCGTGGCAGCACGGGTCTTTCTCGATGCGGCCGCCGGTGCGCCCTTACACCCGGCGGCACGCGAGGCGCTGCTGGCCGCCCTCGACGACGGCTGGGCCGATCCCGCCCGGCTCTACTCCTCGGGCCGGCGGGCCCGGTTGCTGCTGAACGGCGCCCGCGAGGCCGTCGCCCAGGTCGTCGGCGCCCGGCCGGACGAGGTCAGCTTCGCCCCGAACGGCACCGCGGCGGCGCACCTAGCCGTCCTCGGCACCCTGGCCAGCCGGCGACGGACTGGCCAGCACGTCGTGCACAGCGCGGTCGAGCACTCCTGCGTGCTGCAGGCCGTCGAGGGCGCCGAGACGACCAGCGTGGGCGTCAACCAGCTGGGCCGGGTCGATCTCACCGCCTTCGCGACCGCGTTACGCCCCGACACCGCGCTGGCCTGCCTGCTCAGTGCGAGCCACGAGGTGGGCACCACCCAGCCGGTCGCCGAGGCGGCCCAGGCCTGCGAGCGGTACGCCGTACCGCTGCTGGTCGACGCGGCGCAGTCGCTCGGCCGGGCGCCCGTCCCCCGGGGCTGGAGCCTGCTGACCGGCAGTGCGCACAAGTGGGGCGGTCCCCCGGGGGTGGGGTTGCTGGTCGTGCGCACTGGCACCCGCTGGCGCTCGCCGCTGCCCGCGGACGAGCGCGAAGGCGGTCGGGTCGCCGGCGCCGTCGCGCTGCCGAACGTGCTCGCTGCCGCCGTCGCGCTCCAGGCGGCCCACGCCGAGTCCGCTGCCGAGGACGCCCGGCTGCGTCCACTGGTCGAGTTGATCCGCCGCCGGGTCGTCGAGACCGTCCCGGACGTCGAGGTCGTCGGCGATCCGGCCGGCCGGCTCCCCCACCTGGTGACGTTCTCCTGCCTGTACGTCGACGGCGAGTCGCTGCTCACCGCGCTGGACCGGCGCGGCTTCGAGGTGTCAAGCGGCTCGTCGTGCACCTCGAGCACGCTCATGCCGAGCCATGTGCTGGTCGCGATGGGGGTGCTCACGCATGGCAACGTCCGGGTGTCGCTGCATCGCGGTACGACCGAAGCCGAGGTCCTGGCGTTCCTCGCCGCCCTGCCGGAGGTCGTCGCCGAGCTGCGGCGCGAGGCGGGGGTCACCGGGCTGTGAGGGTCATCGACTGTCTTGGCCGGCCGTGCCCGGTGCCGGTCATTGAGCTCGCCAAGGCGCTGCCGGAGGTCGCTGTCGGCGACCTTCTCGAGGTGCTCAGCGACGACCCAGCGGCCGCCGTCGACATCCCGGCGTGGTGCCGGATGCGCAGCCAGGAATGGGTGGGGCAGGTCGGCCGGGGGCACCGGGTCCGGCGACTCAGCTGAGATGCGGGCCGACCTCGGCGGCCGCGTCCTGCCCGTACGCCCCGGCCAACCGGGCCAGGAAGGCCGCGCGGTCGTAGGTGTACTCCTGGGTGCCGACGGTCTCGACCACGTGCGTGGCGAGCAGGCTGCCGACCTGGCAGGCCCGCTCGAGCGCGAGCCCCCACGCGGTCGCGGCCAGGAAACCAGCTCGGAACGCGTCCCCGACGCCGGTGGGGTCGACGACCCGGTCGGCCTCGACAACCCCGATCTGTAGGTCGGGTTCGCCCTTGCGCTGTACGACGCAGCCCTTGGCGCCGTGGGTGGTGATCCGGGTGCCGACCAGCTCGAGCACCGCCTGATCGGACAGCCCGGTCTTGGCCGCGACCAGCCCCGCTTCATAGGTGTTGGTGAACAGGTACGCCGCGCCGGTGATCAGCTCGCGGATGGCGTCGCCGTCGAGGAAGGTCAGCGTCTGGCTGGGGTCGGCCGCGAAGGCCACGCCCCGCGACCGGCACTCGGCCGTATGGCGCAGCATCGCGCCCGGGTCGTTGGGGCTCACCAGCACCAGGTCCACGTCGAGGTCGGCCAGGCTGATCCCGGCGGCCTCGGCCATCGCACCTGGATAGAAAGAACCGATCTGGTTTTGCGCCTGATCGGTGGTCACCGTGAAGCGCGGGCTCGCCAGGGTGCTGCTGACCCGCACGCCGGTCGTGTCCACCCCATGGTCGGCAAGCCAGCTGAGGTAGTCGCCGGCGTCCGTGCCGACCGCACCGATCAGCAGCGGCCGCTGCCCGAGCACCCCCATGCCGAAGCAGATGTTGGCGCCGGTGCCGCCGCGCCGGACCTCGAGCGAGTCGGCCAGGAAGACGACCGAGAGGTTCGCCAGCTGGTCGGGCAGCAGCTGCTCGCTGAACAGACCAGCAAAGGTCATCAGATGGTCGGTGGCGATGGACCCGGTGACGGCGATGCGCATTCGCCGGAGGCTACCGGCGGGTCAGACCCGCTCGATGAGCATCGACACGCCCTGGCCGACCCCGACGCACATCGTGGCAAGCCCCTTGGTGCCGCCCTCGCGCTCGAGCCGGCCGAGCAGCGTGACGATCAGCCGGCTGCCGCTGGAGCCCAGCGGGTGGCCAAGAGCGATAGCGCCGCCGTCCGCGTTCAGGGTCTCCGGGTCGAGGCCGAGCCGGCCGGCACTGGCGAGCACCTGCACGGCGAAGGCCTCGTTGAGCTCGACCGCATCGAGATCGGCGACGGTCCACCCGGCCCGGGCCAACACCTTCTCGGTCGCCGGCACCGGACCGAGCCCCATCAGCTGCGGCTCGACCCCGGCGGCACCGCTCGCAATGATCTTTGCGCGGGGGGTCAGCCCGTGCCGCCGTACGGCGTCGCCGCTCGCGACCACGATCGCGCTCGCGCCGTCCGACAGCGGGCTGCTGCTGCCGGCGGTGACGACCCCACCCGCGACGAAGGCCGGCTTGAGGGCGGCGAGCTTGTCCATACTGGTAGCCCGCGGCGTCTCGTCCGCGACCACCTCGCCCCTGGCGGTCGGGACCGGGACCAGTTCGGCGTCGAAGCGCCCGTCGGCGATCGCCTTGGCCGCCCGCTGCTGGCTGCGCAAGCCAAACGCGTCGGACTGCTCCCGGGAGATGCCGTCGGCCTTCGCCACCCGCTCGGCGGTCTCGCCGAGGGTGATCGTGTGCTCGACGTTGTGCCGGGGGTTGGTGAAGCGCCAACCCAGCGCGGTATCGAAGCTCGCACCGGGCTTGGCCCAGGGTGTGCCGGGTTTGGCCATCACCCAGGGCGCCCGGGTCATCGACTCCACACCACCGGCGACGACGAGGTCGGCCTCGCCGGAGCGGATGTTTGCGGCGGCGCTCGCAATCGCCGTCAGCCCAGAGGCGCACAGCCGGTTGACCGTGTAGCCGGGGGTGGACAGCGGCAGCCCGGCCAACAAGACGGCCATCCGGGCGACGTTGCGATTGTCTTCGCCGGACTGGTTGGTCGCGCCGAGCACGACCTCGTCGACGAGCGCGGGGTCAAGACCGGCCCGGCGTACCGATTCGGCGACCACGAGCGCCGCAAGATCGTCCGGTCGCATCCCCGCCAGCGCGCCGCCGTAGCGCCCGACCGGGGTGCGCACCCCGCCAACGAGATAGACGTCATCCATGCTGCGACGGTAGCTGGCTGGTCTAGTGAAAGGACTCCCCACAGGCGCAGGAACCGCCGGCATTGGGGTTGTCGATCGTGAAGCCCTGTTTTTCGATGGTGTCGACGAAGTCGATCGTCGCGCCGGCAAGGTAGGGCACGCTCATCCGGTCGACGACGACCTTGACGGTGCCGTCGGAGTAGGACTGCACGGCGTCACCGTCGAGCGACCGCTCGTCGAAGAACAGCTGGTAGCGAAGGCCGGAACAGCCCCCCGGCTGGACGGCGACACGCAGCGCCAGGTCGTCACGACCCTCCTGGGCCAGTAGCGACCTGACCTTCTCTGCGGCCGGGTCGGACAGCACCACGCCGACCGGCGTGTCGGTGGCTGCGGAGGTCTCGGTCGTCGTCTCGGTCATGTGGTGCATCTCCCTGTGTCTCGGGTCCGTCATCGTGTCTCGGGTCCGTCATCGACCGGATCCGTCATGCACAACGGGCCGGCCGGCGGCGCTGTTCCATGGAAGCACGTCAACGCGGCGACCACTGCTCGGCGACCCGGGCGCTCACCGCCGCGATCGAGCCGTGCGGGTCGGCGAGTGCGCGTTCGAGCCCAACCTGATGGGCCAGCGCGTACGTCGCGTCGACACCATGGGCGGCGGCCTCGCGGCGGCCAACGGCCACCTGGCCGGCGATCACGACGCACGGGACCGCCTGCCCGGCCGCGGCGCCGGCCACCCCCGAGACGACCTTGCCCCGCAAGGAGGACCAGTCGAACCGGCCCTCACCGGTGACGACTAGGTCGACCGCGCCGATCCGGTCGACGAGCCCAACGAGCCCGGCGACCACAGCGATGCCGGGCTCGCGGAGGGCGCCAAGGGCGAGCAGGGCGGCGCCGAGCCCGCCGGCCGCCCCGGCGCCGGGCTGGTCGCGAACCTGCACCCCCAGATGAGCCTCGAGCAGATCGGCCCAGGTCGTCAGCGCCGCGTCGAGCCGGGCGACCTGCGCCGAGTCGGCACCCTTCTGCGGGCCGAAGACTGCGCTGGCACCAGTCGGCCCCAGCAGCGGCGCGTCCACGTCGGTGGCGGCAACCAGCTCGAAGCCGGCCAGCGGCTGGCCGACGAGGCGGGCCGCCCGGACGAGCGCGAGCCCACCTGGCTCGAGCGGCAACCCGGCGGCATCCTGCCGGGCCACCCCGAGGGCCGCGAGCAGGCCCGCCCCGCCGTCATTCGTCGCCGAGCCGCCGAGCCCGACGACCACCCGGTGCGCACCCGCCTCGACCGCCGCGCGGACCAGCTGCCCCACGCCGTACGTCGTGGTGCGGCCGGGGTCCCGGTCACCCGGGGCAAGCAGGTGCAGCCCGCAGGCCTGGGCGCTCTCGAGGTAAGCCGTGTTTTCGTGCAGCAGCAGCTGCGCAAAGATCATCCGTGCGAGCGGGTCCTCGACCTTCGCTGAAATGATCTTTGCTGACGGCAAGGCCGCCCGCAGCACCTGGACGAAGCCGGGACCACCGTCGGACAACGGCAGCAACACCAGGTCATCGGCCGGCCTGGCCCGGCGCCAGCCCTCGGCCAGCGCCTGCGCCGCACCGACCGCGGTCGCGGTGTCACCGAAGCAGTCCGGGGCGAGCAGCACACGCACCGGCTCATCCTGCCCGATCGGGAAGCAGGCCAGCTGTCCGGCAGTTGTCGTCTGTGCGACGATAAGGAGATGGAACGCCAGATGACCAAAAATCTGCTGATGCCAGGCGTGGAGCACACGCCACTTGCACTGCTGCTGCTGGGACGCCAGCGCGATCCCGAGTCCGAGCGGGGGGTCGATTGTCCGGGCGACCTACCCGCGGCCTCCGATCCCTCGCTGGTGGCCCGAGCCCGCGCCGCCAAGGCTGCCCTCGGCGAGAAGGTGTTCATCCTCGGCCACCACTACCAGCGCGACGAGGTCATCGAGTTCGCCGATGTCACCGGCGACAGCTTCAAACTCGCCCAGCAGGCGGCGGCCCGGCCGGACGCGCCGTACATCGTGTTCTGCGGGGTCCATTTCATGGCCGAATCCGCCGACATCCTCACCGGGCCGGGTCAGGCGGTGGTGCTGCCCGACCTCGCGGCCGGCTGCTCGATGGCCGACATGGCGAGCTTCGACCAGGTCGAGGACTGCTGGGACGTCCTGGTCGAGGCCGGGGTCGCTGACGTGACGGTGCCGGTGAGCTACATGAACTCCTCCGCCGCGATCAAGGGGTTCACCGGCCGACACGGCGGCACGATCTGCACCTCCTCCAACGCCGAACGGGCCCTGCGGTGGGCATTCGACAAGGGCGAGAAGGTGCTCTTCCTGCCCGACCAGCACCTCGGTCGCAATACGGCCGTCCGGGAGCTTGGGCTCGCGCTCGAGGACTGCGTCGTGTTCGACCCGCACCGGCCCGGCGGCGGGCTGACCCCGGAGCAGTTGCGCGCCGCAAAGATGCTGCTGTGGAAGGGCCACTGCTCGGTCCACGGCCGGTTCACCAAGGCCAGCGTCGACGAGGTCCGCGAGCGGGTCCCGGGGGTCCAGGTGCTGGTGCATCCCGAGTGCCGGCACGAGGTCGCCGAGGCAGCCGACCTCGTCGGCTCGACCGAGTTCATCATCGCCACCCTCGATGCGGCGCCGGCCGGCTCGAAATGGGCGATCGGCACCGAGCTCAACCTGGTCCGCCGGCTCGCGCTGGCGCACCCGGACAAGACGGTGGTGTTTCTGGACAAGGCCGTCTGCTTTTGCTCGACGATGAACCGGATCGACCTGCCGCACCTGGTCTGGGCGCTCGAATCCCTCGTCCGCGGCGAGGTCGTCAACCAGATCAGCGTCGAGCCGCAGACCGCCCGCTGGGCCAAGGCCGCGCTCTCCCAGATGCTCGCGTTGCCCTGAAGGCTAACCTCGCCAGGTGACTGAGAGTTCCGGCAAGGGCCGCCCGACACCCAAGCGCAGCGACGCCCAGCGGCGGCGCGGCGGACCGGTGTCGCCGCCACCGGCCACCCGCCGGGAGGCGGCCAAGCGGCTCCGTGAGCAGCAGGCCAGCGGGCGCAAGCGGCTGCGCGACGGGACCATCGCCGGCGACGAGCGCGCGATGCTGCCCCGCGACGCCGGTCCAGTCCGGCGGGCAGTCCGCGAGACGGTCGACAGCCGGCGCAGCCTCGGGATCATCCTGCTGCCCGCGGCGCTGATCCTGGTCGCCGCCCAGTTCACCAAGCAACCGACCCTGTTGTCGATCGCCCTGGTCCTCTGGACCGCCACCATCCTGGCAGTGGTCATCGACATGGTCCTCACGGCGCAACGCATCCGCGGCCGGATCCGACGCGAGTTCCCCACCGTCGGGCCGCTGCGGAGCCATCTGGCCTACGGCCTGCTGCGCTCGACGGTCTTCCGGCGCTTCCGGATGCCGCCGGCCCGGGTCGCGTCCGGCGATCCGGGCTGATCACGCCGGTCGCGCCCGCTGCCCCGTCGTACTCCCGAGTCCCCGGCTCTGCTGCCGAACGCTCGGCCCCTACCGTCCCGTGCGTGTCGCGATGCTGGGCCTTCAGTCACGACGCGCATCCCGACACCGATCGGTACGCCTGGGCGGGAGCTCGGGCGGCGCGGCCTGACTGGCCGGTCCGGGTTTCGCCGGACAGGTGGGCCTCAGCGGGCCGGCGTGGCGTCCGGTGAGTAGGCAGCCGGGGTGTACCTCGCGCCGGCCGACCACATCAGCCAGCCGGGGATCTTGTTGGCGCGGGCGCCCATGATCTGCTGGCGGACCTTGTCGGCGGTGTAGACCCCCTTGTAGTTCTCGTCCTGCAGCCACGGAACGACCACGCAGTTGGTGCCGACGACGTCCTTGTTCCAGTCGACGAGCGAGCGCTTGATCAACTCGAACATCCCGGTGTAGGGGTCGGCGACTCCGTACTCACCGGGATTCCAGTGCGACGGGTAGTCCATCGGGATCACCACGTCGAGGTACTTCGCCATCTTGGGGATGTTCTGGGCGGTGTCCCCGGGCCGGGTCGAAGCCTGGCCGAAGGCCGCGGCCCCCAGCGACCCGCCGAGCGGGCGGATCTTGGCCTGGGTCTCCTGCAGGAAGCTCACGATCGCGTCCTCGGGATTCCCCCGGAGCCCCGGGAAGCGCATGCCCGACAGTTTGCCGTCCGGTCGCCGGACATAGTCGTAGACGATGTCGTCGAACCCGGACTTCACCGCCTCGACGGCGATGGCCTCGTTGTAGGCCCGCACGTTGGGGTTGGCGAAGTTGGAGAACCCGGCCTTGCTGTAGCCGTAGAGGTACTTCGTACCGTCCGGGTTCTGGATGAACCAGTCCTGGTGACCGTGCGCCTGGGCGTAGGAGGCCAACTTGGAGTCGTTGAACGCCACGATGCGGCCGATCACCCGCACACCCAACGCGTGCAACTGCGCGGTGACCTTCCGCGCGTCGTAGTAGGTCGCCGTCGCGCCGGCCTGCTGTGCGATCGGCACCTGGGACGGGTAGTTGATGATCCCTTCCTCGTCCTTGATGTCGAGTTGCACCGCATTGATCCGGTGCTCGCGGATCAATGCGAGGATCGGCTCACGCAACGGGGCGTAGGCCCAGGCGGCCCCGGTCACGTGCACGGCGCGGATGTTCTGCGGGTAGGCCGTCGGTACCGTCACGAGCCGGATCGTCTGGTTGCCGGCCGGATCGGTCGCGACCACCTTGGCGCTCGCCGGGGGCGTCGGATAGCTGATCGTGAACGCCGTCCCGTTCCGCTTCAGCACCCCGGGGTCGGCGCGCAGCGTGGCGTCCAGCTCGACGGTGCCGGTGACGGTGACCGCGTCCTTGATCGCAACCGCCGTGGTCGGCGGCGTCACGGTCAGCGCCGGCGGGGTGAGGTCGACGGTGAAGTCGCGGCTCGTCTTCGCCGTGCCGCGTGGGAAGCCGCGATCGACCTCGGCCACGGCGGTGTGCCTGCCCTCCGACAACCCCGCCAGCGGCGCGGTCAGGGTGCCCACTTTGCCGGCGACCACCAGCTTGCCGTCGATGAGCAGCCGCGCCTGGTCGCCACCCGGTCGCAGCGAGACCGCCGCGGTCCTCAGCTCGGCCGCGTCGAAGGTCGTTCTGGCGAGGCCGTCGAGCGTGACGCCGCCCTTGGCGAGCGCCGGCACGGCGACGGCGACGGTGCCAGCGGCGACCGCGAGGACGACCACGGGGACCAGGACAGCTGGGCGGAACAGGTGGGGCATGACAGGGGGTTCCTTCCCGGCTCAGCCGGTGGATGGGCAAGACTTGGCGCCCTCGGGGGCGAACCAGGAGGAGTTGGGCTGTGCGGCAAGGCTACCGGGGATGGACGCGTTGGGGAACGACCCTCGTGGGAGCGGCCTTCGCGGCATCGGCCTGCAGTGGCCCGGCAACCCCCGTCGCACGGACGACGAGTCGCCCGTCCCCCAGCCGGTCGAGCGTCCCGACACCGAGCGCGGCGCCGAGGGTCGACCCGGCAAGCGTGCACGCTGACGAGCTGGGCGCCATCCCGGTGCTGATGTACCACCAGCTGGTGGCCAAGCCCAAGGGCGACTACGACCAGACACCCGAGCAGTTCCGGGCCGAGCTGACCGCGCTCTACGCGCATGGCTACCGCACGATCACCGCGGCCGAGCTGGTCGCCGGCCAGATCGGCGTGCCGGCCGGCAAGAAGCCGATGGTGTTGACGTTTGACGACTCGACAGTCAGTCAGTTTGCCGAGCTGCCCGACGGCTCGGTTGATCCGCGCAGCGGCGTCGGCATCCTCGAAGCGGTCGCCAAAGCCGCCGGCGAGGCCCGTCCGGTCGCCAGCTTCTACGTCAACGGCTCGCCCTTCGGCGGCAAGGACGCCGCCCTCACCGCGCTCCACGCGCTGGGCATGGAGGTCGCCGAGCACACGCTGACCCACGCCAACCTGCGGCAGCTCTCCGACGGCGGTGTCCAGCAGGAGTTGGCGCAGGGCCAGCTGGTCATCACCCGCGCCGTCCCCGGGGTCGCCGTCACGACGATGGCGTTGCCGTTCGGAGTGCTGCCGCGCAACCGGGTGCTCGCGGCGAAGGGCAGCTCCGCCGGGACGTCGTACGACTTCGCGGGCGTGCTCGCCGTGGGGAGCAACCCGGCGCCGTCGCCGTACGCCAGCACGTTCGACCCGATGTACGTGCCGCGGATCCGCTCCGGGCGGCGCACCGGCGACCAGGCGCTGACCTCGACCTACTGGCTGCCCAAGCTGTTCAACGGGGAAGTCCGGTCCTACGTCAGCGATGGCGACCCGGCGCACATCAGCTTCCCGAAAGCCCACGCGAGCCGGCTGGCACCCCGTTACGCCGCGCAGGCCCGGCCTTACTAAGGTTGCCCGATGGACTTCCGGCGCCTCGGGCGCAGTGGCATGAAGGTTTCGGAGATCAGCTACGGCAACTGGCTGACCCATGGCTCGCAGGTGGAGGCCGAGCAGGCCACCGCATGCGTCAAGCAGGCCCTAGACGTCGGGATCACCACCTTCGACACCGCTGACGTGTACGCCGGGACCAAGGCCGAGACAGTCCTCGGCGACGCCTTGAAGGGGGTCCAGCGGGAGACCTACGAGCTGTTCACCAAGGTCTACTGGCCGACCGGTCGGGGCGTGAACCAGCGCGGCCTGTCGCGCAAGCACATCATCGAATCCTGCAATGCCTCGCTGCAGCGGCTACAGACCGACCACATCGACCTCTACCAGGCGCACCGGTTCGACTACGAGACGCCGCTCGAGGAGACGCTGCGCGCGTTCGACGACCTCGTCCGGGCCGGCAAGGTGATGTACGTCGGGGTCTCGGAGTGGCGGGCCGCGGAGATCAAGCAGGCGCTGGAGATCGCCGACGACCTGGGCCTGGACAGGCTCGTCAGCAACCAGCCGCAGTACTCCGCCCTGTGGCGGGTGATCGAGGGCGAGGTCGTGCCGCTGTGCGAGGACGAGGGCGTCTCGCAGATCGTTTGGTCACCCATCGCGCAGGGCGTGCTCACCGGCAAATATGCGCCCGGCGCGGCGCTGCCCGAGGGCTCGCGGGCCACCGACGAGACCGGCGGCGCCAGCATGATCAAAGACTGGCTGCGCGACGAGGTGCTGACCAAGGTGCAGGAGCTCAAGCCGCTGGCCGCTGATGCCGGCATCTCGATGGCCCAGTTGGCTGTCGGCTGGGTGCTGTGCAACCCCAACGTTGCCTCGGCGATCATCGGCGCCTCCCGCCCGGAGCAGGTTCGCGACAACGCCGCCGCCAAGGCCCTCGCGCCCGACTTGAAGGCCAAAGTCGACGAGATCCTCACCGGTGTCACCGAGACCGACCCCGCCAAGGGCGGCTCCCCCGCCACCCGTCCGTAATCCGGCCGGGGCCGGCCCTCCCGGGTGACCCGTGGGCCCCTGTTCCGGTCGGTCTTGATGGCGATGGCGACCCGTCGGTGCAGGCGGCCAGGTCGTCAAGTGCAGCCCCGGGGGCTGTGGCGCCGGCGGGGCCCATTCGGGTCAGGCGGGGTCCAAGCCCATCGGGCCGTAGGCCTTCCGGTCGTCTTCGAACAACGAGACCGCGTGCACCCCGGCGGCTCGCAGCTCGCGCCAGACCTCGCCGACCCACGACTCCGCGTCAGCCTGGGTGGGAAACGCCTCCTGCTCCGGCGCGTCGGCGGCGGCGTGCACCGGCTCGCCGTCAGGTCCCTCGTACCGCCACTGCCAGCTCATCTGCGAGAGGCTAGGGGCATGCGGATCAGGCTGCTCGGCTCGGGCTCGGCCGACGGGTGGCCGAACCCCTGGTGTGCCTGCTCGTCCTGCGCCGCCGCGGCCGCACAGGGGGTCGTCCGCGGCCAGACCAGTGTGCTCGTCGATGACCGGCTCCTCATCGACCTCGGCCCGGACGGCCCACGAGCGGCGGTCCGCCAGGGCGCCTCGCTCGCCGGCGTCGAGGCGGTGCTCGTCACTCACAGCCACGAGGACCACCACGCACCCGCTGTCTGGATGTGGCGCAGTTGGGCGAGCCCCCGCGGCCCGCTCACCCTGGTCGCGCCACCGCGGGTGCTGGCGGCGGCCGACCGGCTCGATGACCGCGTCACAACGATCGCGATCACGCCGGGAGATCGGGTACGCGTGGCTGGCTACGACGTCCTCGCGCTGCCCGCCGAGCATCCGCTCGGTGCCGTCCTGTACGACGTGACCGGGCCCGACGGCGGCCGACTGCTCTACGCCACCGACACCGGGGCCCTGCCGGAGGAGGCCGTCGAGCTGGCCCGGGACCGGGCCTACGACGTCGTCCTGCTTGAGCTGGCCGGCTCGCCGATCCCGTCCCACCTGACCCTGTCGACCTGGCCAGCCCAGGTGGACCGGCTGCGCGCGGTCGGTGCGGTCGGTGTGGCGACCCAGGTGCTCGCCGTGCACCTGGGACACGGCAACCCGCCGCCGGACGAGCTGGACCGGCGGCTCGCCGCCATCGGGGCGCGGGCCGGCCGCGACGGCGAGGTCATCGACACGAACCGGTGCGGCCAGCGGGTGCTGGTGCTTGGCGGGCAAAGCTCGGGCAAGTCGGCGTGGGCCGAACGACGCCTGACCGGGGCGGTGACCTACGTCGCGACCGCTCCCCCGCGCCCCGGTGACGACGACTGGGCAGAGCGGGTGCAGGCTCACGCCGTCCGCCGTCCCGGGCCCTGGCGCACGGTCGAGACGGGCGACGTCGCCGGGGTACTGCGCAGCGCAGACGGGCAGGTCCTCGTGGACGACCTCGGCCTATGGCTGGTGCGGGTGCTCGACGACCACTGGGATGACCGCCATGCGGCCCGGGCCGCCTTCGACAAGGCGCTGGTCGACCTGCTGGATGCCTGGCGGACGACCCGGGCGAGCGTCGTCCTGGTCTCTCCCGAGGTCGGCTCCGGCGTGGTGCCGGGCACGCTGGCCGGCCGGCTGTTCGCCGACCTGCTCGGCCGGGCCAACACCGCCCTCGCCGGGGCGTCGGACGAGGTCGTGCAGGTCGTCGCCGGCCAGGCCCGGCGGCTGCGATGAGCGAGCCGGCTGTCCTGGGCCGGCTTGGTGAGGAGCTGCAGCGGCTGCTGGGCTGGCCCCCGGTCGCCCCAAGGCAGGTCCGGGCGCTGCACCTCCGCGACGGTACCGGGCTGGCGGCCGGTCGCGCGGAGGCCGACGAGCTGGCCGACAGCGGAGTCGAGCTCGTCCTGCTCGCCGCCGAGGGCGACCCGGTCCAGGCCGTCGTCGCGGTCGCGGTGCTGCTCGACCTCGAGCCGGTGGCCGCGCTCGGAACCGAACCGGCGCCCGAGTGGGCGGCCCAGGTCGTCCAGGTCCGCACCGGGTTGGCCAGCGCCCGGCTGCAGCTGGCTGACCCGGCCCAGCTTGTCGGCGATGGCCTGCTCGGCCGGCTCACCGGACTGCTGGAGGGCTGCGCGGCCCGGCGTACCCCGGTCGTCCTCGCCGGCAGCACCCTGGTCGCGGCCGCCGCCCTGGTGGCGCACCGGCTCGCGCCGGCCGCGCCGCGCTGGTGGCTGGCCGGCGAACGGGCGACGTCGGTGGCGGGCCGGGCCGCGTTTAGCGCAATCGGCCTCGAGCCCCTGCTCGATGTCGGCGTCACCGCCGGCGGGCCGCAGCTGACACTGGCGCTGCTGCGCGCCGGGATCGAGCTCGCCGGTGGCTGACGGGCTGCGGCTGGCCCTGACCACCTTGACCGTGGCGCGGGTGCGCGGGCCTCGGTCGCTCGACCGCCGTACGGCCGGCGCCGCGATGGCCCTCGCGCCAGTGGTCGGGCTCGGGCTTGGGCTGGTCGCCGCCGCGGTGCTCAGCGGGTTCGGTCGGCTCACCCGCGCCGGGACGCCGCCGCTGCTGGCCTGTGCGTTGACCCTCGCCACGCTGGCCGTGCTGACGCGCGGGCTGCACCTGGACGGCCTCAGCGATCTCACCGACGGGCTCGGCTCCTACCTGCCGGCCGAGCGGGCCCGGGCGGTGATGAAGCAGCCGGACGTGGGGGCGCTCGGCCTGGCCGCCGTCGTGCTGGTGCTGCTCGTCCAGCTCGGTGCGCTGCTCGGTGCGGTCCAGCATGGCCGGGGCACGATCAGCACGGTGCTCTCGGTCGTGGTCGGGCGCATCGCGGTGACAGCGGCCTGCCGGTCGACCCCCGCCGCGGCCCCGGATGGGCTTGGGGCGCTGGTCGCCAGCACGGTCCGGCGCGGCGTGCCGGCCGGCTGGGCGCTGCTGGCGGCCGCTGCCGGTGCGGCGTACGCCCTGACGGTTGGCGGCGCTGGGACGACCCGGCTCGGCGACGGCGCCCGGCCCGTCCTCGCGGTGGGGCTCGCGCTGCTGACCGCCCGGCTGCTCCGGCGGCACGCGGTGCGCCGGATGGGGGGGCTGACCGGCGATGTGCTCGGGGCGCTCGTCGAGGCCGCGACCACCGTGTCGCTGGTGGTGATGGCCTGCGAGCTGCCGCGGTAGGCCCCGTCAGGCCGGCAGATCGATCCGGGCGGCCAACTCGTCCGGGGTGCCGGTGTCGACGTCGACCACCTGGCCGGCGACCTCGGCGTAGAGCGGGTCCCGGGTCGCCGCCAGCCGGGCGAGGGCGGCAGCCGGATCGTCGCCGAGCCAGGACCGGCCCGCGCCGGCCCCGACCCGGCGGGCCAGGGTGGTGACGGTCGCCCGCAACCAGATGATCGTTGCCTCGCTGGCGACCAACCGGGCACGATCGGCCGGGTCGAGGACGACACCGCCTGCCACACCGCTGATCAACGGTCCGGGCAGGCCAAGCACGAGAGTGAGCGCTGCGGACTCCGCTGCCCGCAGGGCCGGCTCGCCCTCGGCCGCCAGCAGCTCGGGTGCGGTTCGTCCACAGGCCCGCTGGAGCAGTTCGTCGTTGTCCAGGTAGGGCCAGCCGGTGCGGGCCGACAGGGCCCGGCCGACCGTCGTCTTACCGGTGCCCATCATCCCGACGAGCAGCACCTTGGTCATCGGACGTGACTCGGTACGAACGGCGGCTTGACCACCCTCATGGTGCTCAGGCGGCCACGGATGTCGACGGTAACCTCGTCGCCCTCGGCCGTTCCGCGCTCGAGCAGCGCCAGGGCGATGCCGATCCGCCGGGTCGGCGAGAACGTGCCGCTGGTGACCTCGCCGACCACCCGCCCGCCGGCGCTGACCTGCATGTGCGCGCGCGGGATCCCCCGATCCAGCGACTCGAGGCCCCACAGCAACCGGGCCGCACCGCTGGCCCGTTCGAGCAACAGCGCCTCCCGGCCCCAGAACGCCGGCTTGTGCCAGCCGACCGCCCAGCCGGACCGGGCCTGCACCGGGGTGATGTCGAGCGAGAGATCCTGTCCGTGCAGGGGATAACCCATCTCGGTGCGCAACGTGTCCCGCGCGCCCAGCCCACAGGGCAGCACCCCGAGGTCGGCGCCCGCAGCAAGCACCGCGTCCCAGACGGCCGGCGCCTCTTCCCAGGCCGGCAACAGCTCGTAGCCGCGCTCGCCGGTGTAGCCGGTGCGGCACACCACCATCGGCCCGGACCGGGTGAAGCGCATGTAGTCGTCATCGGTCGGCAGCCCCAGCCGGGCCAGCAGCTCGGGGCTCCTCGGGCCCTGCACGGCGATCACCGCCAGGGCGGTGTGCAGGTCCTCGACAGCGATCCCGGCCGGCGCGTCGGCAGCCAGCAACCCCACGACGGCGCTGGTGTTGGCAGCGTTCGGGATGAGGAACACCTCGTCCTCGCTGCGGACGTAGGCGATGAGATCGTCCACCACGCCACCGCTCTCGCGGTCGCAACACAACGTGTACTGCGCCTGCCCCACCCCGATCCGACGCAGGTCGTTGGTGAGCCGGGCGTTGACGTAGTCGACGGCGCCCGCACCGCGCACCACGCCCTTGCCGAGGTGGCTGACGTCGAAGACGCCGACCGCTTCGCGGACCGCCTGGTGCTCTTTGAGCACCCCGCCGCCCGGGTATTCGATCGGCATCTCCCACCCGCCGAAGTCGGCCAGCTTCGCCCCGAGGGCGACGTGCCGGTCGTGCAGCGGGCTGTGCCTGAGGTCGCTCACGACCAGCGAACCTACGCCGTACGCCGGGACAGCGCCGCGGCCAGCCGGTCCAGATCCCCAGGCGTGACCCAAGCCGCCGTCGAGACCCGCAGCACCGGACCGGTGAGGTCCTGCGCCCGGCTCGCGGGCACGGCGCTGGTGACGAACCCGGCAGCCAGCAGGGCGACACGGGTGGCGACGACCTCCGCGCCGTCCGGTGGGAGCAGGGTGGTGATCCCGGTCGGCTCGTCCAGCGGCTCGACAACCTGCCAGCCGCCAGCGTCCTGCAGGAGCACCCGGGCCGCGGCGGCGGCGGCCTGCAGCGCCGGGAGCAGCGCCGGCGACCATTGCTGCGCGGCCCGGGAAAGCCCGACCCGGCCGGCAAGGTGCGCCTCGGGCGACTCGAACCGCCGGACATCGTCGTACACGGTGACCTGCAGGGTGGGCGGATCGGCCAGCCGGCGCTGCCAGGCCGGGTCGACGATGGCAAAGCCGACGCCGCGGGGGCCACACAGCCATTTGCGCGAAGTGCCGACGTAGGCCGCGGCGCCGGCCGGCACTGCGGTCTGGCCGAGCGACTGGGCGACGTCGAGCAGCAAGGGAACTCCACTCGCGAGCATCTCGGCAACCGGCTGGGCGACGCCCCGCTGGCTGGCGACGTGCGGGAGCGTCACGAGGTCGAGGCCGGCGGGGATTCCCTGCACCCGGCCGAAATCGTCCACCTCCAGCCAGATCAGCTGCCAGCCGCGGCGGCCGGCCCGGTCGGCAAGGACGCGCGCGTTGCCGCCGTACTCGCTCGGGACGGTCCCGATCCGGGCGCCCGGCTCCAGCGGCCAGGCGTCGAGCAGGGCCGCAAAACTCGCCCCGCCCCCCTCGCTAAACGCCACGTCGCCCCCGGCCAGGCCGACCATGCTGGCCAGCGCATGTCGACCGGCGTCGATGCGGGGGGCAGCCTCGAGTTCGGCGACGTAGCCCCCGCGGGCGGCCTCGGCCCGCAGGTGGTCGACCTCGGCCTCGAGCACCTGCTGCGAGATAACCCCACACGCCGCCACGTCGAGATGCCGCAGCTGCATCTCCAGCCGATCCTCAACCCAACGGCGCACGCTCATGCGACGGAGTCTGGCCTGTATTGTCCGCCGGTGGCCTCCCTGACCCTGTCCAGTGCGTCCGCCAGCACCGTCAAGGTCGACGCGGTCGTGATCGGCGTCATCAAAGGCCCGAAGGGCCTGTTGCTCGCACCGGGTTCCGAGGCCGTCGCCGCAGCCATCGGCACGGGGCTGCTGCGGGCTCTGCGCGGGCTGGGCGCGACCGGCGCGGCTGAGGAAGTCACCCGGCTGGCCACCATGAGCGCCACGACCGCACCGGTCGTCCTCGCGGTCGGCCTGGGCGCCGCTGCCCCGGCGTACGACGGGGAGGCACTGCGGCGCGCCGCCGGCGCGGCTGTGCGCGGGCTGGCCGGCACCGCGAAGGTGGCAATGGCCCTACCAGTAGCCGATCTCGCGGCGCTGCGGACCGTCGCCGAGGGCGCGCTGTTGGGCGCCTACGCGTTTGACCGCTACCGGACCGTCTCCGCCGAGGGACGCCTCGCACCGGTGCGCGAGCTCGTGCTGCTCACCCCTTCGGCGAAGACGACCGGCGCCCGCGCCGCACTGCGCCGCGCCGAGATCGTCGCCACCGCGGTGCATCTCGTGCGGGACCTCGTCAACACGCCGCCGTCGGACCTGCACCCGGCCGAGCTCGCTGCCATCGCCAAGGAGGCCGGCACCGAGGCCGGCCTGACCGTCGAGGTGCTCGACGAGAAGGCCCTCACCAAGGGCGCGTACGGCGGGATCCTCGGCGTCGGACAAGGGTCGGTGCACCCGCCGCGGCTGGTCCATCTGTCGCACCGTGGTGGCAGCGGCGCGACGAGGACCGTTGCCCTCGTCGGCAAGGGCATCACCTTCGATTCGGGCGGCCTGTCGCTCAAGCCCGCCGCGAGCATGGAGGAGATGAAAATGGACATGGGCGGGGCCGCCGCCGTCATCGCCACGATGACCGCGGTCGCCAAGCTCGGGCTCGCCATCAACGTCGAGGCCTGGGTGCCGATGGCCGAGAACATGCCGAGCGGCGCCGCCATCCGGCCGTCGGACGTGCTGACGATGCGCGGCGGCACCCGGGTCGAGGTCACCAACACCGATGCCGAAGGACGCCTGATCCTCGCCGACGCGCTGTCCCGGGCCTGCGACGACCGGCCCGACATCCTGCTCGACGTGGCGACGCTCACCGGGGCGCAGCTGGTGGCACTCGGGGCCCGGACCACTGCGGTCATGGGCAACGATGACGACCTGCGGGCCGACATCCTCGACGCCGCACGGCGGGCCGGCGAGTCGATGTGGGGGATGCCGCTACCGCCGGAGTTGAAGAAGGGCCTCGACAGCGACGTCGCCGACCTCGTCAACACCGGGCCGCGCGAGGGCGGGATGCTCACCGCTGGGTTGTTCCTCCAGGAGTTCGTCACCGAGGGCGTGCGCTGGGCGCACCTGGACATCGCCGGCCCGGCGTACAACTCGGGTGAGGCCTACGGCTACACCGCCCATGGCGGTACCGGCGCGGCGGTGCGCACTTTCGTGCAGCTGCTTGAAGACCTCGCCGCTGTCGCGGTGTAACGCTGCGTGAGTGTCTGGCGATCTCTCAGGTGACCCGCTCGCCCCCGTCAGGGAGATCACTCGATGGCTGACCTGCGCACCATGCTTGCCGTCAAAGCCAAGCTCGTCGGGGTGGCCATTGCGGCCGCCGCCGTCGGCGGCTCCGCCGTGGCGTTGCAGGCCGCCACCGCAACGCCCCCGGACTTCTCCGCCGGCTCGAACACGACGGTCACCGCCCCGAACCCGGCAGAGATCATCCACGAGGTGGCGGACACTTCGACCGCGGGCAGCGCGCCGGTCACCACGACTGGCGCGCCAGTGACTGCCCCGCTGACCTGCGCCGGCGCCACACGGCACGGCGCCTACGTCTCCTCGGTCGCCAAGGGCGCCGCCCGCAGCACGCTCGCCAGGCGCGCCGCCCTGGTGTCGGCTGCTGCGCATGGCAACTGCGGCAAGGGCGCAGACGAACTGACTTCCGGCCCGAAGCCGCGAGCGACCCACGCCTCGAACGCACCCGCCGCAGAGCACGCTCACGCCCACGCGATACAGCCGGCCAAGGTCGCCGCAGCCGGAGCCGCGGCCGCACCCGCGAGCCCCGATGCGGCTGAGGCGCCGCAGGGTCCTGAGGCTGCCGACAGCGGGGGCGCCGGATCCGGGCCCGGCCAGGGTGACCACTAGGCAGCTCTCGACCCCGCACCGACGAGCCCGGCCACGCATTCCCCTGCTGCATTGGCCGGATTTTCTGCGCAGGGGGTGCGGCGTACCTGGCCTGCTTCGGCAGCAGACTTCGGCAGTCCCCGCGCGCTCATGCGGAGGCGAGCCGAGCTCGGCGGAGACAATACGGGGCGGTACGCCGGGTCAGCAGCGGGACCTAGTCGGCAACACGCCGATCAGGTCGACCAAACCGTCAAGATCGGCCCGTCACGGCACGGGGCGGAACGCTCACGACTTGGGCACGCCCGTGTCGCCGGCGGCCTTGCGGCGGGCGGTCCACGCCCGCATCCGCGCTGGGTAGCCGGTCGCTGCCACGTCGTACACGGGGATGCCGAGCGTCCCGCCGAGCGCGAAGGCGACCTTGAGCGACGCGACCCGCCGCCGGGTCCACTCACCGTCACCGGCAACCAGCACCAGCGTCGTCCCGGTCGCCGAGGTGGCTGGCTCGACGAACCCCTCGACCCCCCGCCGGCTGCCGGCGAAGGCGGTCAGGTGGTCGGTGTCGGCACGCTCGGCAACGCGCGGCGTGCCCGGCCGGTTCGTCCGGCGCCACAGCCTCATTGGTCCCAGCCTTCTGCCCTTCGCGAGCCGACCGGAATGTGACGGGGGTGCTCGCGGCCTGTACCCCTCGGGTGAAAGGATGCCCCGTGCAGGCCGCCCAGAGCGACCGACACGCTCGCGCAGTGAGTGAAGGAGCTACCGCAGTGAACCAGCCCGACGCCGTCGACCTGGTCGTGCTCGGGGGTGGCAGCGGTGGTTATGCCGCAGCCCTTCGGGCCGCCGAGCTCGGCATGACCGTCGTCATGGTCGAGCAGGACAAAGTCGGCGGGACCTGCCTGCACCGGGGCTGCATCCCGACCAAGGCGCTGCTGCACTCGGCCGAGACCGTCGATGTCATCAAAGAAGCCGCCCAGTTCGGGGTCAACGGCACGTTCGAGTCGGTCGACATCAACGCAGTCAACGCTTACAAGGCCAAGATCGTCGAGGGGTTGTTCAAGGGCCTGACCGGTCTGGTCAAGAGCCGCAAGATCGAGGTCATCAAGGGCCACGGCCGGCTGGTGTCACCCACCGCGGTCGAGGTCGACGGGCGCACCATCGAGGCGCGGCACGTGCTGCTCGCGACGGGTTCGGAGCCCCGGTCGCTGCCGGGCCTTGAGTTCGACCACGTCCGGGTCGTCACCTCCGACGACGCGCTGGGCTTCGACCGCATCCCTGCCTCGGTGATCATTCTCGGGGCCGGCGCGATCGGCTGCGAGTTCGCCTCGGTCTGGAGCTCGTTCGGCGCCGAGGTCACCCTCGTCGAGGCGCTTCCCCACCTCGTGCCGCTCGAGGAGGAGAGCTCGTCGAAACTGCTGGAGCGGGCCTTTCGCAAGCGCGGCATCGCCCAGCAGCTCGGGGTCCGGTTCGCATCCGCCACGCCGACCGACAAGGGCGTCCAGGTCACCCTTGAGAACGGCACGGTGCTCGCGGCCGAGATCCTGCTGGTGGCGATCGGGCGCGGCCCGGTCAGCGCCGATCTCGGCTACGAGCAGGTCGGCGTTGAGATGGAGCGCGGCTTTGTCAAGGTCGACGCGTATTGCCAGACCAGCATCCCCACGATCAGCGCCGTCGGCGATCTCATCCCGACGTTGCAGCTGGCGCATGTCGGGTTCGCCGAGGGCATCCTGGTCGCGGAG